>JAZKEU010000010.1:0-50596 GCA_040386775.1 Bdellovibrionota bacterium
ACAGGCTAAAACGACCACACACGGTTGAGGACGGCGCCGCTGACAATGCTGGCCAGAAACACGTTCACCATCTGGAAATAACCTGCAACAACAGCCATCATGCCGACATCGCGCAAAAACCAAGAAGAAAATTAAAAGATTTTGTTTAGAAGAGTTTTTTTTTATTTTCTTTTCTCTTAAGAAAACAAAACTGAGCAATACCATAGTGACCACAAACATAAAGGGCATCAATCCCATGTAAAGCACCGCTGTTGAAACGGCCCATACGGGCCAGAGGAGAGTTCTGGTTGCAGTTTTTAAAAACTCACTTTCTTTGATGACGGCGGCGATTGGAGGAGAGTTTTTGTAATAGAATTTTACAAATTTTTGCCCTAGTGAGAATTTATTTAAAACTTCATCTCTGAATTTTTTGAAAGTTTTTACTTTTGCGTTGAGTGGTGAGCCATAGGCTGCCGTAGAAATAAAGCAGTTTTGGTTGTCTTCGAGAAGTCCGTAAACTTCTCTTGGTTCTACGGAGTGTTGATCTACTACACAATTAGCACCAGCGAGATCTTTGAATACACCGATGTTTCCAGCTTCATCTTGAAAGCCGAACATAACAACGTATGTCTCTCCGTTTGTTAGGCCTTGATCAATTCTTCCATCGACAACTTCTTTGTTGTCGTCCAAGTCGATAATGTAGCTGTCGCTATCGTTATTCACGACATCTGGTGTTCCGCTCACAATTCCGCAGTTTGTTGGAGCAAAAAATCCTCTTAAGCCCGCGATAGGAGCAGCTCCTGGAGCTGAGAAATCTGCAACCGTAGAAAGCTCAGAGAGGTAAGCTTTTTCATCACCCGGATAAAGAGAATATTCTGCTACACCGGTGTTAATCGTGACGTTATTTGAAAGTGATAACCCAGAAATTTGAGGCATTCCGTATATGCCAATTTTGATATTAATAAAATCATCTGGAACTTCATCACCAGTGCTGTCTACGCCCAGTTTAAAAACTTTATTTGTTCCCATTACTGTATTGGGATAGATCAAGTTGAATCCACAAGCGGCATCACCAACAAGTTTTATACAAAAAGTACTCCACGGAATTGAAACCGTATAGTCTTGGCCTGCGACATAATTGCTAATGGTAGTAAATGAAACAGCTTGGTTGTCCGGGTCGACCATGACAACTTTTCCATTGGTATTATCCGATTTCATTCGAATTTCAAGGCGAGTCGTTGAGCAAACAGTTCTAAGATTGCAGGCTCCACGCGTTCCTAAGCGTTCGCAACTGTTAATTACTGTAAGATCGCTATTGCAAGCACCAACACCCGAAACCCCGGCCATAATATCAATGTTGGTACTACTTTCATTCTCATCAGGATCTAAATCCACTTCATTGGAAGCATTGTTGACAGCAGAAACTGTTACCGCCGCTTGAAGACTCAAACCTGATAAATGAACTAGTAAACCAATAAAAATAATAAAGAGTATTTTCATACTCAAATCAGATCATCGAGAGTTGAAATTGTCTATGCTTTTTAGGGAAAAAAGTTCTATTCGTAATAATCGAGATCGTGAGGAGATTCGTTGATCTGTCTGCGCTTTACTGTTTGTGCTTTCCCGAATTTGAAAACGCCAAAGACAGCACCTAGTGCTGCGTAAGTTAAGAATACAACAAAGAGCATGATTTCTGGTTTCCAAGCTACAATGATTAAAATCATTACGCCTAAAACTAAATAATGAAAAGGCATTCTCTCTCTGAAATCCAAATCTTTAAAGCTTCTATATCTAAAAGTAGAAACCATAACGAAGGAAAGAAGGAACGTGATCGTGAGAAGTCCCCAATGACGATAGCCCTCGAGACCCAATTCATTAAAGGCAAGTACCGAGCTCGCAACAATACCGGCAGACATAGGGATTGGTAAACCTTGAAAGTCTTTGCTCTCTACGCTTCCAATTTGAGTATTGAATCTTGCGAGTCTTAAAGCCCCGCATGCCACAAAAAGGAAACTTGCAAGCCAACCCACTCTGCCGAAGGGTTGAAGGGCCCATAAGAACATAAGAATTGCGGGCGCCATTCCGAAACTGATCAAATCACAGAGAGAATCAAACTCTGCTCCAAACTTACTAGTAGCTCTTGTCATTCTTGCTACCCGACCGTCAAGCAAATCAAAAACAGCGGCGGCGACGATAGCATAAGAGGCGATGGTGAATTCTTGTTTGATAGAATGAATAACAGAGAAAAAACCGAAGAACATGTTTGTCGCAGTTAATAGATTTGGCAGAACGTAAATCGTTAAGCCTAATCTTTCGCGAATAGGGAGGTGAGGACGCTGGAATCTTTTTCTTCTAAATCTCATATGCTCCTACATTATGGAGAACTGTGCCCAAAGTAAACACGCACTGAGTATTGGGAATGTGAAATTATCATCAAGTCCAAAAACCGGCGTTAATTCTGAAATTGCGCCAATAAGACCAGCAACTAAGCTTGCTAAAATCAATCGCTCGGACATCAGACCGGTGCCTGAAAAATAAACAATGCTCACAAGTGCACAAGCGATAAAGCCTGCAATAGTTCCCTGAAGAGTTTTCTTGCCTACC
Source organism: Bdellovibrionota bacterium (assembly GCA_040386775.1). Classification (NCBI taxonomy): domain Bacteria; kingdom Pseudomonadati; phylum Bdellovibrionota; species Bdellovibrionota bacterium. The sequence goes on from JAZKEU010000010.1 coordinate 2,584, forward strand.
AGAACATCTTTTCCGTACATAATCCCAAAAATACTTGAGATAGGATCACCAACCGCTAGCATCAAAAGAGATAGGGTTACGATTTCTTTCGGAAAGATCACGGCGATCGCCGTTACGCCAATCGTGAGGTAAGTCATTCCGGTGAGATTATTGACTTCGCTTTTGCGAACGAAAGATCCAAAAGTTGCTAATAATTTGTCGTTTAATTTTTTTGATTTAAGTCTAAAAAGATCAACACATACACAGAGTAAGGTGAAGCCCACAAATAGAATCAGCATTTCTTTGCGAGGCATAAAGTAATAGAGAGCTGCAATAGTGCCGGCCCCTAACATATGATAAATTCGCCTTGCTAGATGCAAATCCGATCGTACCTTCAATGTGGCTCCCTCAATAGATGTCTTCATAGGCATATAAAGCCAATCATAACCTTGATAAAATGCCGTAATCAATACAAAAGGCGCCAGCTTTTTTTGAATAAAAGACACCCGTTGGCATTTTTTGGCATTTTGCTCAGATAGTCCTTTTACATTAATAATAATATTAAGTAATATTGAATACTTAGATCGTTGGCGCGAGGTCTAAAATTTGCATATTTAAACAGTATGAGAGTGTATTTGGTGTTCAATCTTTTTATAGCTTTGGTTCTGCTGTCTTCAGAGGCAGTTCAGGCTGTTGCGCATTCTTGGAGAGAAGAGGATTCGAGACCAGGTTACACCGAAGATTTAAAACCTGAAAATGATGAAGTGGGCGAGATCCTTTATGCTGTGGATAGCCCTTACAAAAACGAAGTTCACTACAACGATAGGATTTTTGATCCCACTCTCAAAAAAGACGTTACTCAGCGCTACCGAGAAAAATTTGGTAGAACGGAAGCCGAAATCATTCAGTCGCGAACACCGTATTTGAACAGTAATTTTTCCGAAGGTGCTTCGATCACTTTCAATGAGCAAGAATATCAAGCCCAACAAAAATCATTCGGCAATTATGTTGCTAAAAGAGTGGTCGAATATCATTTTGAAAAAGAAGCCAAAGACAGTCCGAGTTTGCGTGGAGTTTACGAAGCAAAACAAACTGTGGAAAACGCAAGTGCGTCGGTAGGCCAATTTAAAGTCCGAGCGAGATATAGAATTGCTTCAAACAGTATTCTCGCTTACATCAAAAATCCCTACGTGAATCTTGAAGGCCGTTTTGAAATGAGCGGAGAAAAGGAAACCGTACTTTCTGTTTCTAGAGATTTAGGTGCAGGTTATTCACTTCTAACAGATTATTATTTTGTAAATACGAGATGGGATTGGATCGGTAGAAAAACTATTACTCCGGCGCTCTCTGTTTCGTTGACGTATTCTCCTTACAGAGACATGTGGGTTACGCAAGGTGTTCGTGGGGTTGAAATCTCAGAGCGCTTAATCATTGGCGGTCTCGGATATGTTTTTTAGTCTTGGCTTTAATCTCTTTGTCTCCTTCTGATACAAAACAATATCTAAAATATTAAAAAAACAAAACTGGTCTACTTTGCGTCAATAATTTGACCGAATTCTTCACTAGTGAAATTGCACAAAAAGTTTTTTAAAATTCATATGATTTTGTTTTTTGCTTTTGGGTTCATAGCGTTTATGGGTCTTTATGAGACAACTCCTATGCAATTGATCGAATCACAAATCACGGGTCGCGCTCCTGCGAGTGTAGCAGCATCCGTAGCTATGAAGTCGACAGAGGTACTCAAGATCGATTGCGCGAACTTCAATCAAGAAGTAAAGATACCAGCTCATCAAGTGCGTCTTGAAGGCTATCTGTGCGATAAATTACCAAATCAAAAAGAAATTTCCATTCGCAATGAAACCACTGGAAAAACAGCCACGTTATTCAACAAAGGCAAATCCGAGTACATGACAGATTTCATCCAATTGAAAGACGGCAAAAATCAAATTACCCTGAGTTATGTATCAAAGAATCAACAAGTAAAAAAAGTCGATCTCACCATCCTCAAATAAAAAAAGTGCCCCGCACCTTTGTGTGTCGCAGCTGTGTTATTTGTGGAATCTGGGTTGGTGAGTGAAGTGAGTTTACTTCGTGGATTCTTTTACGAAGCGGGAGAAGTAGTATCTGCCGAGATATTCTAGATTTACCGGTTGTTCTTGGTAGGTCCAGATCACTTCGTTGAAGGCGCCAAGTCTTGCTTCGATGGAATCTTCTTGGCCCATGCTGTCCAAGGCTTCCACTTGTGAAGTTAACATATCTGCACCGTGATAATGGATTTTTGCAGTGATTACGCCAGGACGTCTTAATGAGAAAAATAATTTAAAGCCATTTCTGAAAAGCATAAAATCTGCTTTTGTTTTTGAAATGCCATAAATCTTAACGCCACCAACGGTTGCGCCCCTCATTTTGTTGTAAACGGCAGTGTGATCGATAAAAAGGTCTTTGAGTCTGTTGAGAAACAGGATGGATTCGCCTTCAAGATTTTTGTCTTGATCAAAAGTTGGCGAAACATCGATGATCCCGCTCTCTTCCATCTTTTGTTCGGCTTCAACTAATTCTTTAATCCATTCCATAAATTCCCCCTCAAAAACACTTCAGGTCAGCCACTTTAGGCAGTTTCAGTATAGCCCAATTATGACTTTGATAGTCAATACCTAAAATGTCCTGACATATACGGGACTAAAAGACTTGAGGGGCTTGGATAGTGAAGTAAATGTTAAAACCGCCTTCAGCGTCCTCATCAAAACCATAGGCTCCCACAACTTTAAAGGTGATGGGGGCATGGTAGAAAATTGTGGTGTCTATTTTAAATTCAGCACCCGCAGCCGTAAAATATTTCCCTAATTCTGCTCTTGAGTAAGAATCGTCTTCATTAAAGTAAATGCCTTTGAGGGTAAGTGTTTCGGCAAAAATGCTCGCATGAAATCTTTTGATGAAATATGGCGCAGGGCTGTCGGGTCCCTTCCATTTTTGTGAAAGCGGGAAGCGATATTCCACGGTTCCTGAAACCATGGTGAATCCCATGAATTGTCCTGGTGGATAGCCGCGAGTGACAAAGCCTTCGTTATCGGGGCCAAGAGTGTACTCTGCTTGAGAGCTTGTTGTTCCCAAAAGTAGGCTTCGATTTGCTTCGGTGTAAACGGTTTGGGCAGAGAGCGCGAGTACGTGGCGCTCCGGTAACCACTTGGTGTGAAAGTGCTGAAGCTTCACAAATGTTTCATCATAATTTGTCTTTGTGGAATTTTCGAAATATTTTGTGTACGTCGCTTTTGCGGATTGGCCCGAAGAAGAAATATCTAAAAGTTTTTTATCCATATTGTCGTAGGCAATTCCTGCGCTTGGACCATCGAAATAGTGATCCACTTTCTTGGCTGGAGTCGTAACGTACGAGAAGAGATTTGATTTTAGATATTCATAACCTAGTTTTGCTTTCCAATCATTGCTGAGACCTGGAATATAAAACCAATGAGAAACCCCTACTTTCTGATCATGCGTAGTTTCTTGTAAGCTGTTGTGCCAATCGTAATCATCATAGGCAAAGAGAATTGTTTTTCCGATAGAATTATCCCAAAGATATTGGAAAGAGGTGCTGAATTTTTCGGATTTAGAGTGGTAACTGCCATCCAAGAGATAAGAGTGAAATCCCGTAGGATCTGATCCCGGAAGTGAAATAGAGGTGGTCGTGCCATCTTCGGCCACGGTGATCCACGGAATCCAGAATTGCGGAAACATATATGGAAGTGCGTGATAAGTTTTGGCTTCAGGATTTAACTTTGGTGCTTCGACTATTTTTTCCGGATAATTAGCGGCAATGGGGTGAGTTACAGAAGGAAGAATTATTGCTTGTTTCGCAAGCGGCGCTTCTTTGATCTGCGGTCCATCACTGGTCAACTCACTGTAAATGATTTTATTGGCTTTTGTATCAATAGTTCCGTTCACGGTTTTTGTAAGAGTATTTGTCAGGGCGCGGATGGAAGTCAGGTCACTGTTGACGGAATACAAATTTTCTACGCCACTTTTGTTGGATGAAAACACAATTCCCTGCGAAGTGGAAACTGGGTATTTGCTCGGAAAATCCAAAATGCGTGTGATTTGTTTTGTTTCCATATTTAAAATATGCAAACGATCAATTCCTTTAGAATTTTTTTGCGCAAAAACCAATTCTTTTTCAGAGATAAAGCTTGGTCTTGAGACACGGTCATAGCTTTCAGGTGAATACAATAACGCTTCGTTTTTTCCTTCACCATCGACGGTATAAAGAGCGGTTTTTCCTTGGCTTGATTTGACAAAGGCAATCAAGTTCCCATTGGGAGAGACGGCAGGCTCTCTCGCTCTTAGGCCCTTGGTTATCTTTTTGGATTTCTTTTCAACCAAATCATAAGTGTAGAGATCATAATAATGATTGGTGCGATCAAAAGTATCTACGGAATCAAAAACTATTTTTTGGGAACTCGGAAACCAAGTCGCCCTTTGAATTTCGCTTTTTTCTAAGTTTGGAAGCGGAACATGATTGTCGGTATCCTTAGGAGTTAAAGCTTCCGCCGGAACCCATTGTTCGCCTAAGCGTTTAAAAACGTAAAGTACAGAGTCGCCATCTTTATTGTCAGACACAAAGAGAAGCTTTTCGCCGTCAGGAGAAATTTCGGGAGAATGATTGAAAACTCCTTCTTTGGTGAGAATGAGATTTCCCTTTGTAGTTTCTTGTTCTTGGATTTTTGAAATTTGTTTTTGCGCCAGATCACCATATTTTTTGTAAACATCTTTTAAAAAATCTTGGTATGTTTTGCCGAATTCATCCACCATAGGTTGCGTAATTACCCAGGGAAAACGTCTCGCGTATCTTTCGTTGAATGTGCGAACAATCGAAATGGATTTGGATTGAATGAACTCGTGCCATACAAGCGCGCCATAGAAATACGGACGCTGTCCTCGCGGCCAATCTGGAGTCGAAACTTCGTTGATGGCCGAAAGATTATCTTTGCCCCATTTTGAATCCAAATAGAGTGAGCGAATCATGGCATCGTAGTCGGTAGATTTGAGTCTTCCGAATTCATTGAATCGACTTTCCATCTCAACTGCGAGACCTTCGAGGTACCATCTTGGTAAAAACATGTTAGGCCTAATGACAGAACCAAAAATAAAACGAAGAGGTTTGGCAACGCCTCTTGCGGGTTCCATGTTTAAGATGTGAGCATATTCATGCAAAAAAACATCTCTTGGCCAAGAACTGTAGTGATCAATGGAAGCGAGTGGAGTGGGCTGACTTACGTACACGTTCACATTGGGTCTCGGAACTCCAATTGCAGATCCATTCGAAACATCGTAGGTGTCATCGAGCACCACCGTGGTTTTCTTAGGAGAAATGCCAAACACATCCACTAGGATTTGGTGTGAGCGCTCCGCTTCTTCTAAATAAATTTTAGCTAACTCGTAACTCTTCGCATCATATATGATGTCGAAATTTTCAGAGGAGATTTTGTTTAGCTTCACTCTTGGATCAAGTGCTAAAGTTTGCACACAAATAAGCAACGCACTCGAGAATAAAAATAATTTTAAAATTTGAAGTTTCATAAGTTTGACATTCGCTCCTACCTGACTAGAATATTGAGAATGTAAACCTGGAGGCAACACATATGTTTCAATACAAACAAAAATCGTACGGCATAAAATCAATCGGTATCACACTAGCAATAGCAGCTTTAGTAATTTCTTGTTCAAGCAAAAAGAAAAGTGAAGGAGAAGCAAGCGCTGATGGCTCTGGAGCTCCAGACATTTCTTCTTCAAACATGAATTTTGATCCTGTTGGTAGTGACAGTGGAACAATTTCTGGATTGTTCACAATCAACTTTCCTTACGATCAAGCAATTCTTGATGAGACAAACAAACAAAAATTAAATTCCAATGCAGAGTGGATCAAAGCAAAAGGCAATACTGCTGTTGTGCAAATCGAAGGTCACTGTGATTCTAGAGGTTCAGTGGAATACAATTTAGCTCTTGGAGAAAGACGCGCAAAAGCAGTGAAGTCTTACTTGGTAAGCCTCGGCGTTAGTGGCGATAAATTAAGAGTTGTTAGTTATGGTGAGGAAAAACCTTTAGCACAAGGTGAGACAGAAGAAGCTTACGGTCAAAATAGACGCGCAAACTTTGTTCCGCTCCCAAACTAAGCTAATTTAATCCAATGAAGTTTGTGCAAGGGACATTGTCAGTATTCTTGATCAGTCTAATGGTAGGATGTGCGGTCAATCCTCCAGTTCAAGAATTCACACTTGCACGAACAGCTCTTACAGCCGCTCAATCGTCTGGAGCTAGCAAATACGCTCCAGGTCTCTGGTTCAAAGCAGAAGAAAATTACAGACAAGGTGAAAACGCTTTTAAAAAAGGCAATTTTGAAGTAGCTAAACAGTACTTTGCGGAGTCGCAAGATTTCTCTGAACGTGCCGAGAACAAAGCACGTTACGATAAAAGAAAATTGGGTGAGGACATACCATGAAAAAAGGAACCATGACAAAATTAATGATCGGCTTATTGATTCTACAAGCAGTAGGTTGCGTGGGTTTGAGAACTAGAGAAGAAGTGAACGAAATGGAAACTTCTAAGCAAGCTCAAGGTCAAGTGAGCCAACTTCAAAAACAAAAAGCTGAGGCCGATAACAAAGTTATGGTACTTCAAGATGAATTGAGACAATTGAATGGTCGTCTTGATATGCTGGAAAGAAAATCTGTAGATCAGGGTGCTGCTGGAAATGGTCCTTCCAATACTGATGTGATTGAACAAATGAAAATCTTCGAACAACAAAATGCTTCAATGAGAACAAAGATCGAAGAACTCGAAGGCAAACTGGCAAATGCACAGAAAGCACAAACAACGGCAGCTGTAGCAGCGGTTGAAAAATCAACTCCATCAAAAGAAAAAGACAAAGATTCTTATGATTCCGCAGAAGATCTTTTCAGCAAAAAAGAATGGAAGTCTGCAATCTTGAGTTACCAGGCCTACAGAGATGCAAATCCAAAAGGTAAAAATTATTCCGATGCAACTTATAAAATTGGTGTTAGCTTTCAAGAATTAAAAATGAAAGACGAAGCTAAAGTGTTCTTTGAAGAAGTGTTGCAAAAATTTCCAAAGTCTCCCGCAGCAAGAAAAGCAAAATTCAGACTCGGACAACTTAAATAATGATAGCGCTCTCTTTGGAGAGTGCTGAGGACAGTCGTCGTGCGATTCAAATACGTTCTTGGCATTGAAACCAGCTGTGATGATACATCTTGTGCAGTAGTGGATGAAAATGGTTTTGTGAAGGCAATGCTTTCGGCAAATCAGGATTCTGTGCACCGTCCATTTGGTGGAATTGTTCCCGAGATCGCAAGTCGTAATCACACTATGACGCTTTTGCCTCTGGTGGATCAGGTTCTAAAAAAAGCAAACCTTGCAATTAATGATATCGATGGAATTGCGGCGACGAATCGTCCAGGCCTTTTGGGATCATTGTTGGTCGGCATGGTGACAGCCAAAACTCTATCCCTGGCTTTAGATAAACCCTGGATTGGCGTTCATCACATTGAAGGTCACTTGATGGCGCCTTTTTTGAATGATGAAACTTACAAAGCTCCTACAAACTGGGAGTTTCCTTTTTTATCTCTGGTGGTGAGTGGCGGACATACGTCTTTATTTAAAGTTTTAAGTTTCGGAAAGTATGAGCTTCTGGGTGCGACTACGGATGATGCTGCCGGTGAAGCTTTTGATAAGTTCGCAAAAATGGCAGGTCTGGGTTATCCTGGAGGAGTGCAGGTAGATAATCTGGCAAAGAATGGAGAAAAAAATTTCCATGCTTTTCCAAGAGCGCTACTCAAAGAAGACAATTACGATTTTAGTTTTTCGGGTTTAAAAGCATCAGCACAAAGATTGCTGGCTGATATGAAGCCGGAAGATCTTAAGAAAAACATGGAAAATCTTTGCGCTTCTTATCAAGAAGCCATTGTGGATGTACTGTTTGAAAAAACCATGAAGGCTGCTCGGGATCACAAAATAAAACATATTACAGTCACGGGTGGAGTTTCTGCAAATTCAAGACTGAGAGAAAAATTTCAGTCCCAAGAAAAAATTGTGGGATCAAAGATTATCGTTGCAATTCCACCGTTGAAGTTCTGCACGGACAATGCAGCGATGATTGGTCTTACGGGATTAAAATATTTAGAAAAAGGTTATACTTCTGACCTCAACACCGGCGTGTTTGCACGCGCCAGCATAGCCGCGGAGTAAAGGTATGGAAGATAAATCAGCGTTACAAACATTTTCAATGTCCACGGTTCTACAAAGATTAAGGGATCTGGGAATTCGTCCGAATAAAAAATTGGGACAGAATTTTTTAGTGAATGTGGATGTATGTAAAAAAATTGTGGATGCTGCGGTCAAAGACAATCCTTCAAAACTCATCGAAGTTGGGCCGGGATTGGGCGCATTGACAGAATTTCTATTGGATAATCCTGCGCCATTAACCTTAATTGAACTTGATAAAACTTTTGCCGAATACTGGCAAGAAAGACAAGTGAACGTGATTCATAAGGATGCTTTGCAGATTGATTGGGGATCTTTGGAAAATCCTCCTGGGACTTGTTTAGTGAGTAACCTTCCTTATCAAATTTCTTCTAGTATCGTGATTGATAGATGTGTTGAGCCTTACAACGTGAACCGCATGGTGTTGATGTTCCAAAAAGAAGTGGGACAAAGAATGACGGCAAGAAATAAAACAGAAGATTACAGTTTGCTTTCGGTAGTGGCGCAAACTTTCTGGAATATCACGGGATTGATGGACGTTGGGCCTAAAGATTTTTATCCTCCTCCACAAATCGCTAGTCGGGTACTAACTTTTGATCGCATCGAAGCGAATATTAAGGATCCTAAAAAATATTTAACGATGGTTAAAAAAGCGTTCGCTCAAAGACGTAAATTTATGGTTTCAAACCTTGGCCAGATATATTTGAAGGCCACTGTGATTGAATCTCTTGTAAAATTGGGCATAAAAGAGACGGTAAGAGCAGAGGATTTGACTGTGCAGCAGTTTATTGATCTTTACAGAATGTTGAATAACAATGAATCGAACCCTTAGGCTTTAAGGAATATGGCAAAAGAAGAAGAAAAAACTGGCATTAAAATCATTTCGGAAAATCGTAAGGCGTGGCACGACTATACGATCCTCGAAAAATTCGAGGCGGGGATGGTTTTGCTTGGGACCGAGATCAAGCCGGTGAAGGCGGGTCAGATTCAGTTGAAGGATTCTTACGTGGAATTTCTAAACGGGGAAATGTTTTTACTTCACGCGCACATCAGCACCTACAATGCTTCCAGCTACAACAATCACGCGCCTGAAAGAAAACGTAAACTCCTGATGAAAAAATCCGAGATCGAACGCCTCCACGCGAAAGTAAAAGAAAAAGGCCTAGGCATTATCCCATTGAAAGTATATTTAAAAAAAGGTTTCGTAAAAATTGAAATCGCCTTCGTCAAAGGCAAAAAAGCCCACGACAAACGCCAAGCCATTAAGAAGAAAGACGTCGACCGAGAGCTTTCGCAGACGAAGCGGAAGAATCGTTAATCCGATTACAAAATCTATTCAGGAAAATTTTCTTTTAGAATAAGCTTCAAAAATTTTATTTGTCGATTGGCTTCTGCAAGATTTTTTACGATTTGCTCAAGGCTCCTAGATTCTGAATTATACATTCTTAATATATTTAGCTTTTGCTCTATAGTAAATTGAGTAAAGTCGTAGGTACTCGGAAAATCCTTTTCTCGCTGTTCATGCTGCTGTTTTGTAGTCAGTAAGTTTTGCACGTTATTGCTATTGTTTCTTGAGCTCGGCGACAATATTCCTTCTCGTATTAGAATCTGCTCTATTTCTTCTGAAATTTTGAAAGCTCTTTTGATAGAAGACGCAATCTCAGAAATAGGTAATTTCGGACTAACCTTAGTTTTCTGATGATACTCGTTAATTAAGCTTTCAACTTTATTAACTAACTCAGCGGATAGCGGAGCCCAATCAACTCCGCCTAGTTTTAACATTTCTGCGGCCTTATCAAAGTCTTTTTCTGCAATTTTTAGATTGTGTACAATGTCCTCTTTAGAGACTCTGCTATTTTCAAAAAACAGAGAAGAGCATTCATTGGCTTTTAAATTCACTGAAATAAGTAGCGTAAAAAATATTAGCAATTTCATTAATGCCCTCACTGTAAAAGATAAGTAGATCAATGAAAGATTCATGCCATGCTATTCGACTTATATGCATTGTTAGCTAGTTATCAGAGAAATATTTTCATTAACTGATTAAATATCATACGCTTAAGAGATGAAAATAAAAAGACATCAGCGACACAGTGGCATGTTCTAAAGTCGAATGCGTGATATTAAAAATATCACAGTGATTTCAGTATGTTGTAAAAATAAAACCCCATGCTATATTATTTAAAAAGGAGTTGTATTATGTCAGAACAAAAACCTAGAATTGGCAAAAAAGGCGGCGCAAAAGAAATCGCTAAAAAACTTACTGAAATTCGCCGTAAACCAATCTCAAAAGAGATTTTCGATATCGTTACAGAAATTAGCGAGCGGAATAGAAAGAGCGATAATAAAAAAATCGCTAAATCTGAAGATGCGGAACTTTTTAGTTTTTGAAAAAGATCTTTATTTAAAATTAAAATAATTGTTTTTTATTAAATGTTCGGTGAAGGCGGAGTGAATCGTTCTGCGGCCGGACATTTTTCTTTCAAGCATCCAAATGTGATCGGAAAATTTACGTTCGGTGGGTCTGATGATTTTTACCGATGAAGAAAAATTAGAGCTATCTAAAACAAATTTAGGAACAATTCCAATGCCTACGCCTTCTCTTACCAGTGCTAAAACCATTTCCGCAGTTGAAGCATATGCGCGAATCGGAAGGTTGTGTGGACGCTTTTTAAAATGTAAAGCTAGCCAGTTGCGAATGGGTTGGTGATTTAAATAATATTCTATCATGGGAGCTTTTATAATTTCATCGAATGTCGGTTTTTCTGGAAGGCGGCCCTTAGAAGAAATTAGAACGAGTTCTTCTTTGTATACTGGTCGAGACTCAATAACTCTTGTCTGTACCGAGGGAAAAATTGAAAAACATAAATCAATACTGCCTTTTTCTAAAAGACGTTGGAGTTCGCTGGGAGTTTCGAAGGTCATTTTGACTTGAGCATAAGGATGCTTTTTTAGAAAAGCACTCAATATCGGGGCCAGTTGGGACTTGGCAAATTCAAGATAGGAGCCAATCTTTAAAACACCTTGGACTCGATCTTTTTCATTTTGTAGGTTCTGCACAGCTTGCGTGAAACCTTTGTGATAAGTTTGAAATTCGCGATGAAGACTTAACCCAGTTTCTGTAGGGACTAATTTTTTACCGATGCGATGAAAAAGTGGAAAGCCTAGAGAATGTTCAAGCACGGCGATCGTTTGACTGAGGGCCGAAGGAGTCACGTTCAGCACTTCGCTCGCTAAACGATAGTTACCAGAATCTATAATCTGGCAAAATACGGCAATTTTGTTGATATCTACATTATTAAGTTTCACTAAACGTTATGTTTAGGTAATTTAGATTTTCTAATCAATATAATTCTAATCAAATGGCTTTAAATCTTTCTTAAATCTCTAAACAGGAGGCCATTATGCATACTTTCGCTCTAGCACTTAAACCGCTTCATCTTCTCAATCACCCTTTCTATCAGGATTGGATGTCGGGCAAGCTGACGAACGAAACTCTTCAGGATTACGCGAGCCAATACTACTCTCACGTCAGTGCATTTCCCCGCTACATCAGCGCCATCCATTCCCAATGTGAAAATGAAGAAGATAGAAAAATTTTACTCGAAAATTTAAATGACGAAGAAGGAATCAATTACGGAACATCTCATCCCGAACTCTGGTTAAGATTTGGGGAAGGATTAGGAGCAAATCGTGAAGCGATGAAAACGGCCAATTCTAGAGCCGGCATTGAAAATGTCGTTGCTACATTTTTCAATCTGGCGAGATCGTCTTTCCACGAAGGACTGGGTACGCTTTACGCGTATGAATCGCAAGTTCCGGAAATTGCGGAATCTAAGATTCAAGGATTGAAAGCGCACTACCAAATCACTGATGCGCGAACGCTAGAGTTTTTTGAAGTTCATAAATCCGCCGATGTTTACCATCGTCAAACAATTGAAGGAATATTGGATCGATTACCGGAAAAAGAAAAGAAAGAGGCCTTGGTGGCAGCAGAACTGGCGGCGAAATCGCTTTGGAATTTCTTGACTGAAATTCATGAAAGACCAGCACATGTCTCTTTACAATGATTCCAAACCTAGAGTTTGCGCCTTAATAATTGAGGAATTGAAGTTTGCGGTGAAGCTTGGTTGCACAGCAGATGAAAGAGCGACCCCTCAAGAGGTGAGGGTTTCGATTGAATTGAGGTGTGAGGCTATTCCTCTTGGAGCGTTTTCCGATTCCATCGAAGATACGATTTGCTTTGCCAAGGTCAATGAAGTGCTGAAGGAATATATCGAAACCAGAGAGTTCAACTTGATCGAACGCATTGGTCTAGAGAGCTTTGGTCTTTTGCGCGAGCTTACAAAAAATCACCAGGTGCAAATTGGGGTGCGAGTCCACAAAGTTCAACCTCCGATTCCTAATTTAATTAAAGGTGCCCATTTTACTTGTGGAGATTTTATTTTATGAGATGTTTCATCGGTGTGGGTTCAAATTTAGGAGACCGCCAGCATCACCTCGAAAGAGCGGCGCAGTTTCTGAAAATGAAATCACCTGGGTTTTTTAAAGCATCGCCAGTTTATTCTTCGCCAGCGCTTGTTCCGGAAGGAGCGCCGGAGGCTTGGCGGAGTTCGTTTTTAAATGCGGTCTTTGAAATGGAATGGACTGACTCGCCGATGTCTTTGCTTGCGCTATTGAAGACCATCGAAAAAGATTTGGGTCGTGAGCCTGCTCCGCAATGGGCTCCCAGAATCATTGATTTGGATATTTTATTTTTTGGCGAAAATAAAATTCAGGAAGATAAGCTGACCATTCCTCATCCTGGAATTTGCCATCGATCCTTTGTGCTGGATCCATTAAAGCATTTAGCGCCATCCTTAAAACTTCCTGGTGGTACAGAATCTATTTTAACGAGATCAAGAAAGCTTCCGCAGAGTTCGCCATTGTGGATGGGAATTTTAAATCTCACTCCCGATTCCTTTTCGGATGGCGGAGAATATTTGAATCCTTCAGAATGGATTGAAAAAATCAAACTGTTCGAAAAGTCCTTAGTGGGCATGATAGATATCGGAGCTGAATCCACTCGTCCAGGAGCCAGCGCTATATCTGCCAAAGCAGAGTGGGAAAGATTAAAGCCAACACTCGAATTTTTAAAAGATCGCTATCGAACACGAATCTTGCACCCTAGAATCAGCATGGATACAAGAAACGCGGAGACCGCCGAGGCGGCGCTAGAACTGGGTGCAGATTGCATCAATGATGTCAGCGGTGCAGCTGATCCCAAAATGTATGAGTTACTACAGAGCAGTACGTGCGAATATGTTCTGATGCACAGTTTGTCCGTTCCCGCCGACCCCAAGCACACTTTGCCGCCAGAAGCCGATGTGATCTCTGAAATTAAGAACTGGGCCTATGAAAAATTAAATGAGCTCTCTCAAAAAAGAATTGCTCTAGATCGAGTAATTTTTGATCCAGGCTTGGGATTCGGAAAAACCGCGGAACAATCGCAAACCATAGTCAGAAGGATCGACGAATTTTTCGATTTACCGGTGCGTATTTTAGTGGGTCACTCGCGAAAATCATTTATTCAAAAATGGAGTGATCAGCCTGTCATAGACCGCGATTGGGAGAGCGTGGGAATCTCACTTCAGATGGCCGCGCGGGGAGTGGATATTTTGAGAGTGCACGATGCCCATCACCATATCCGCGCGCACGCTGCTTACCTGGAGAGTATGAAATGAAAAAGCTAAGTGTACAGCCAATCCAAACTTCTATTTTTAGAGAGGGTGATCTTGCAGAATTTATAATTCAATCTATTCCCAAATCCCTAGTACAAGAAGAAATGGTGTTGGCGATCACTTCAAAAATCGTCAGTGTTGCTGAGAATCGTTTTATTTCTCGAGATAAAATAAGCAAAGAGGATTTAGTCAAACAAGAAGCCGATGTGTTCCTCGGAGAAATTGGTTACGGTTGTTTTTTGACAATAAAAGATGGCCTCCTGATTCCTTCTGCGGGGATAGATGAATCCAACTCAGAGCAGGGAGATTATATTTTATATCCAGAAAATCCTTTTCAAAGTGCCGAAAAACTTTGGCTCAAACTGCGCGAGCGTTGGCAGATCTCAAAGCTTGGAATTGTGTTGACCGATTCCCACACAACTCCACTACGACGAGGCGTAACCGGAATTGCTTTATCGTATTGGGGATTCCAACCACTACGAAAGCTCATCGGCACAAAAGATCTTTTCGGACGCGAGCTACAAATGACAAACATGAACCTCGCCGATGGAATCGCCGCCTCCACCGTCCTGATGATGGGAGAAGGCTCCGAGTCTACACCACTAGCAATTGTCGAAGGTCTCGATCTGGAGTTCTGCGAGGTATCGAGCCTTGATGAGCTCTCAATACCTTTAGCAGAAGATTTGTATGGACCTATCTTGAGTCCATATATTTCAAAAATCTAAGGAAACTCAAAAATTACAAAAGTCATGACCTTGCTCCAAACGGTTTCAAAGAGTAATTAAATCCAATGTATTGGGTCTCCGTCAGTACTAATGCGTAAGGTCGGTCGAATCCTGGTGCGTTTAATTTTAGAATTGAATTCGGGCCAGATATGGATTTTCATCTTTGCCATAAGAGGGGGATTTTTTATGTTTAAAAGCGCATTTATTTTTGCAATTCTATTCGTGATGGCCGTTATCGGTACTCAAGCAGACGCCGCCACAAAATATTATAGATGGACAAATCAATATGGTTTAAGTGACAGCTTGCAGCCGATTTTGACTCAGTTGAACCAGACATCGAATTTGAATCTAGTTTACGCTGATTTCAAAAATGCTGAACACCGTGATCTAGCAAAGTATCGTTTCACAACGTTCTTGCAAATGTATGAAGGCATTCCCGTTAAAGGTGCCATGATCCGTACATGGGTGGACAACAAAACCGGTTCGCTAATACAAATGGAAGCTCATCTTGAGGCTCCTGCGGATAGAGAGCTTAGAACTCTAACTTTAAAAACAAAAAAAGTTGGCGGAACAGTTATTTTAGGAATGAACTTTAAAACGCTAACTAAAAACCTAGATACCATGAAGTACGTGCGTGAAGTGGTGTTGAAAAATATCGACGACAAGACAATCGGAAAAATCGATACACGCGATCAATGGGATGGAAACGATCTTCAGGCCGTGATCCAAGTTACGGGCAAACGTGGCGTGCATACGATCATTGTTTCGCACTTCTCTAAAAAAATCGTATCGAACTCTTACAAACCTTTCCCCAATGCAGATATCGCGGCGTTGGTTTATCCTATATACGAAGAATCAGAGGGTGATCTAAAGCCTCAAGAAAGAGTTCCAGTTACACTAAAAAATATTTTAAATGTCAGAAAACAAGTGAGCAGTGATCCCTATGCAGCTCTTCGCAATCGTAGTTATCTCTACGATTTGCACGATACCAATTTGGCGGAAACGAGTGAGGGTCAAGCGCAAGGTTATTGGTCATTTGCATGGCTAGTAAGAGCGGGAAAAGCATTATTCGAAGCTCTTCCGTGGGAAGAAAACTCTTATGCCAATAAAGGAATTTATCTTGAAGGTCGTTATGCTACGATCAGCTTGCATCCTAGTATTGCAAAAGTTCAGGGTTTAAAATTTCCTCTAGCTTATTCTGGTCACATGAATTTTATGGAATCAGAAACCATGGTGAATGGAAAATCTGTCTGGGGAGTGACGCCAGGATCTGCATATCGTGGACAGTTGTTGTCGGATTCTTCAAGCGCCCTTCTCCGTCCGGCGACTCGTTTGAAAGATCATAACTTTGTTCAATACATCAATGAAGGATTTGATGAGATTCAAGTTTACTATGCAGTAGACCGTTTGATGGAATCACTTCACAGTATGGGATTCACGGATCCGGAGCTTTCAACTCGTCCGTTCCATGCCATGCTGTACGACACAGACATCAGTATGAAGGACAATGCGTACTACTGGAACGACACTATCAACTTTACGACTTACTCTCCGGACGCACAAAACTACGCGCGTGATAACTCTACGATCTGGCATGAACTTGGTCATGGAGTCATGGATCGTCTCATGGGTGAAATGATCACCTTGGCAGACACCGGTGGCTTGAGCGAAGGTATGGCCGATTTCGTGGCAAAACTTGTAGTGGAAGACGTTACGGACAATCAACCCTTCGAAGGTGAAGATAAATTCAGAATCATCAACCAAATTGGTTTTAGCTTAACAAATGAAGTTCATGATGATGGTGAAGCCTACGGTGGATCGATGAGAGACATCATGGAAGCAGCGGTCGCTAAGGATGCGCAAAATGGTTTAAAGAAAATGACGGACCTTACGTTGGATGCGATGAGACTCACGCGCAATCATCCAGGTTTAACTGCGAACGATTGGTTTGAGCATATGGTGTTTGCAGACAGTCTTGGCTCTCCAGGCATTCGTGCTCCGGGGGAGATGAGAGAGCTGATCTTGAGCTCAATTGCTCTCCGTAATTTCAACTTGGATAATTCTCCTACGGCAGATTTCAAAATCGTAGTGGATGGAAAAGATGTGCTGACAGGTGAAAGTTTTGGTTCTCGTCCAAAGCCTTACTTTGTCGAATTGAAAGCAGATCAAACTTCTGAGCATCAATTGGATATGAGTTTACACAGTACCGCCAACTACAAATTCAAGTATCCATTGAAAGTGGAAGTGAGCTTCAACAATGGACCTTTGCAAGGTGCAGTAAGATGGTTGGATGAAGCGGCGGGTGTAAAGACTTTCACGCTCAATAGCGAAGCTGAAAAGGTGAGCTTAAAAGTGGGAGCCACTGGCGCATGTGATTTTGTTAATCGTGATGATGGAAGTTGTTCAGACTTCTTGTACATTTTGGTAACAAACGCAGGTGAGACGAAGCCTTCCGCGAAGAAGCGTTTTTATATGCGTGTGAAGCCACTATTATAATCTAAAAGTGATTGAGGGGCTGATGCCTTTGGCTCCTTAATTTTCATTTCGAATTTTTCATTTCAAATTTTTCAGTGTTTTTCAATTCGAATTTAGATTCTTCAAAAATGTAGTTTTTAATTATAAATTCCGGAAAATTGATTTCAATCAAGTTTACGCTGTTGGCTTCTTTGCGTGTGCGGTTGGAGGTGGCAGTGCCGGCATTCACGAGCAGAGGAAATTTTTTGTTTTCGAGATCAATAAATTCGACGGAGCTTTGATGATCGTGTCCGCTCAAGATCATGTGCGGATTTAAGGTCAACGCACGGTCTTGAAGTTTTTTAATATTAAGGTTGTTGGTCTTTTTAAAAACAGGATGATGGCAAGCAATGATTCTGATAGATTGAGGAGCATCTTTGGTGAAGATCTCTTCCAGTACCAGGATTTCCTTTTTAGAAATTTTCCCTTCTTTGATGCTGTAGATATTGTTGGTGGTTATGCCGGCGATGATCATGTCATCGTCCTTGTAGATCGAGGGAGAAAAAGGTTTAATATATTTATTGTATTTTTTGAAAGGTGAGAAGAATCTTTGAAGGATATTGTAAAGAGGAACGTCATGATTTCCAGGGACGGATAGCACTGGAGCCTCGACTTTTTTTAAAAAGTCTAGGGCCGCTAAAAATTGATGGGACCTGGCCCTCTGAGTGAGATCGCCAGTCACAACCACGCAGTTCACTTTTTGTGTATTTATCAAAGTAAGTAACGAATTCAATACATTTGAATTGATTTTTCCGAAGTGAAGGTCTGAAATGTGGAGTATAAGTTTGGAGTTCATCTATGAGTCGATTATTACTGCTAATCAATCCTTCGTCACGGAGCGGAGCAGATTATTATGAAAAAATACACAAATCCCTGGTCACCAAAGGGTATCGGATCGTTGATACGGAAGATGAATTAAAAAACTCATCCTTTTCTGATTTAATAATTAAATACAAAGACCAAATCGACTTTATTGTGGTTGGTGGTGGCGATGGCTCCGTGAATAGCGTTTTGGAAGAGTTGGTTAAAGTAAAAAAACCACTTCTTGTGATTCCCTTGGGGACTGCGAATAACTTAGCCAGGACTTTAAAGATCCCATCTAATCTCGATGACAACCTAAATCTCATTACCAAAAATAATATTCAAAAATTAGATTTAGGCGTAGTGAATGGAAAATATTTTGTGAACGTTGCCGGGATGGGTTTGAGCGCACGCGTGAATCAAGCAGCGCAGTCAAATTTAAAAAAGAAACTTGGAGTATTCGCCTTTATCTTTACGGCTTTCACTAAAGCCAAAAGTATGAAGCCTTTTACGGTTAAAATTAAGCTTGATGGTAAAACTCATAAGGCTAGATCTTGGCAGGTGAGTGTCTGCAATGGAAAACATTATGGATCAGGTTTAATCATTTCAAAAGAGGCTACACTAGAGGACGGAAAACTTCACTGCCTATCTACAGAAATAAAAAAGTGGTGGCATGGATTCTTTCTTATTCCTGCGGTGATACGTGGACAGTATGGTCCCAATCAAGATGCGACGTTGCTTTCAGGAGATCAAATCATCATCGAAACCAAGCGTCCAATGAAGATCGATTTAGACGGGGATATAAAAACAGAAACGCCAGCTCAATTTCATGTTGAAAGAGGAGTTTTGTCCGTATTGACGCCCTGATGAGAAGCTTTATAGTTCATCAAGAAGCAACGTGTGGGTTGCTTCTTGATTTTGAGAATTCCATAGAAGGATCGTTGATCTGAGACTCTTTTTCTTCGATAATTTCATTTAAAATTTTTAAAGATTGAGGTTCCTTAAGGAAATACTTAAGGCTTTCTAGCTTTTTTATATCAAAAGAATTCTGAGCTCTTAAGGTTTTATATAAATAATTGTAGTTCTGAATCAAATCATGGAATTCATCATCTTGTCTTACGTGCAGCGTTCGTTGATACATATGTCCTCTTGTCACCATATCCATATGTTTTCTTAGGGCGATGATCGGACCTACCATTCTAAATGTTAAACGAACTCCGAAATAAACGTGGAACACCACAAGAGTCATTAGAGAGAAAATAAAAAATCCCGTAATCCAAGTTTTCTCCTGATCCAGATGGTGAACAATGTCAGGACTCAGTGAATAGGCAAGATTCAAAAAAATATCATAGTTTTGATTCAAGAAATAATAAGTGGGTCCGCCCACGATGAGTGCGCTAAGGAGTGCTGAAGTCACAAGATAGCTTGTGTACTTGAGCTGAAAATCCTTATTAATGAGGTAATGGAACCTCTGAGGCGGCCTAAATGTCTTGTTTGCCATATGTTCTAATTATAGAGGGTTGTATTCTAAAAAGAGTTTTTCTAGAATAATTAGGAGATTAACATTCTTAAGTCTGAGGAAAAAATGATCAAACTAGCTGCTATTTTTGTTCTTACCGTATTGATGACAGGACTCACGTCTTGTTCTAGCACATCTTCTAAAAACACAGAGGAAATCAGCTTAAAAGCTGACCGCAAACTTTTAGATAAATATCGCACAGAAATGCCAGAAGATATAAAGGCCGAAAACGATTACATGGCGCTGGTTTTAAAAGACATGAGTGAGGTCAAATCAAAGCCTCAAGATGTTCGAGACCGTTACTATAAAGAAGTTCGTAGAAAGAGAGATGCCTTCAATAAGCAACACAGACAGATCAGAGAAAAATTCAATCGTGAAGAAAAAAAGAAAAGAGATGAGTTTTTAGCTGAGGCAAAAAAAGAAAGAACAAGCTTTGCTTCAAAAAAGCATGCTTCCTCGGAGTCTTCTGCATTTTTCTCGGAACAAAACACAAAGCGAAATGTATTTTTCCAAGATCAATCGGACGCAAGAAAAGAATTTGAGTCGCAGATGGATCAATCAAGACGTGATTTCAATGACGATATGAACTTAAAGCAAAAACAATTCGATGATTCCTACCGCGAATACATGAAGAACTTCCAAGAAAAAGAAAAGCAAAAGAAAGAAGAGATGAAGGCAGCTCCATCTGTTGCGCCAGCATCACCGGCAACTACTTTAGGAACTCCTGCGGTCAATCCAACTACTGCAATAGCTCCAGCTACAGGTGGATATCTTGGTCAAGACAAGGATCTAGAAGAATTTGATAAGCTAAAGGATTCTAAAAGAGAATCTTTTTAAAACTAAGAGTCGTCGTCTGGGAGATCGCGTTTTGTGCTCTTCATGCGTTTTTTCTTTGGTTTGCGATCTGGGTCTACAAAGATTTTTTTGTATTGAGTTTCTGTTAAAAGTTGGAAGTCTCCTCTTTGGAGGTTTCCAAGTTCCAATGATCCAATAGAAATCCTTTGAAGTTTCAATACATCATGTCCGATCTTTTCGAACATATTTCTGATCTGTCTGTTTAACCCTTGGGTTAGAACCACTTTATACCAAGAGTGCTTGGTGTCAGCTTTTTTCATTTTTTCGATAGATCTAAAGCGAACTTTACCACCAATGATCGTTACTCCTTTTTTGAGCTTTTCGATCTTTTCAGGTTTTGGTTCGCCTTCTACTTTGACGATATAAGTTTTTGGGATTTCAGTTTGGGGATGGGTGATCTTGTTGGCAAAATCGCCATCGTTGGTGAAGAGAAGAAGTCCTTCGGTGTTCCAATCGAGACGTCCTACCGGATAAAGTCTTACGGGAAATTGTGATAAATAATCGGCAACGGTCTTTCTCTCTAATGGATCTTCCATTGTCGTCAAAGTTGATTTTGGTTTATGGAACATCAAGTAGATCAACTGATTAGCTGGTTTGATGATTTTACCTTGAACTTTAACAGTGTCGATTTTTGGATCGACTTGGGTGCCGAGATCCTTTACTACTCTACCATTGATTTGCACGTGGCCATCTGTAATTAGCTGATCGGCTCCACGTCGTGAGCTCGCTCCAGATTGCGCGATATATTTGTTGAGTCTGATTGTTCCCTTGTCCACGTTTTTAGTCCTTTGGAGATACCTTGAGAGATATTTGGTGGTTGAATAAAGCTGTGAATATCGTTTAACAGAATTTCGAGCATTTTGTCATCGACAAAGATATTTTCGAGGGCGTTTTGACCGCGAATATAGGCTTTTTTACCTAGTTCTAAGCTTCCGTTAAGATCTCTCTTCAAGAAATCGATAGTTTGCTCAAGAACTTGCACCAATTCCACATAGAGAGGCTCCGTAGAACGATCGATAAAGAACCTCTCAATTTTCTTCAAGGCATAGAGGATGTTCGAATCTTGGTGAAAGCCATGAAGCTCAATTCGCTGGAAACTTTGGAAGGTATATCCACGAATGTAATCGCCAACAATCATATCATCACGGACGGTAAAATGAGCAGTGATGAAGTTAGAGATTTGCAGCTGCTGCTTGATACTTGGAATTAATTCTAAATTTTTATCGTAATCGAGTTTTCTGTCTTGAATGAGAGGAATGACCTGTCCGTTGTGGATGTAGGCGGCGTCATCGAAGCTGCGAACTTGGATTCGACCTTGAGGCATCGCTAAAATGGCGTGGGCGATATTGTTTTTGTCTGCAAAAATTTGTGTTGGGATATTTGGTTTTTCTCGGTGCAAATATTGTTTGATGATTTCGAGCTGATCGCGGTGAGATTTGATTTTTACTATTTGAATTTGCTCAGGTCTTTTTAAATTGGCCCAAGCTTTGGCATTCATGTCGGGTCCCAGGAATTTGAACAAAGCATTCGAGGCGAACTGTGATAGCTCTAAAGCGTTTTGCTGCCAATGTTCAAAAGTGAGCGCTTTAATGTAAAAGCTAAAAATAGTTTCTGGTAAAAATGGAGCTTCGAGATCGGTGAAAACACGGATGTAATTGTAGAGCGCCAAAAGAGCTTGGTTCGTTTGGGGCTTTTGCTCGTATAAGAATTTTCCAAATTCGCCATTAGTTCTCATACTTCAATGATAAAGAGACAAAGGTCTAAGTCTAGTCTTTTTTGAAGGTCTAGCCCTTTACTGGCCCTCAAGTTAATATATTGGAAGGAGACAAGTTTTATGGAAAGAAGATTACACCCGTTATTTCAAGAGTCGTTGCAAAATAACCAAAAAACCATCAATCAAAAAGTTCAGATTCAAGAAAAATTTGATCCAACACCGGCGGCATTTTCGCAGAATAATCCTGGTTCTGCCAATTCCAATATGATGGAATTTTTAAATGAATCAAAATTAAAAATGAATCGTATCGCGCAGAAAATGGCAAACTTTGAAGATCGACTTGCGGGTGTGACTCAAGAGATGAGAGCCACTCATGCAAAACTTTCTAGCCGCTTTACAGAGAGAGGACTTGCTGAACATAAGATCGAAGCGCTAATTGAAAGACAAAATTCCGTGATCAATTCCTTCGAAAAAAAGATGGCTCAAATGTCTAAAGTTATCGAAGATTCAAATCTTCAGCTATTGAGAACGCAAAGTGCACTCGAGGACGCGAGACGTGAAATCGCGAAGCTTAAAAGACTCTAAATCTTTAATAAAAGAAATCATGTACTGCTGATAAATCGTGAAATATGTTCCCGTTATTTAATTCGAGGAACACATTGTTCCTCAAGCTCTTGCTTATTTTAAAAATCGATTTATATTGCTCCCATGTTAAACAGATCCAATTACATAAACATTCTTAAAGAGCGGCTGGCAGACAGAATCAAAAGGAATTCCAGATATTCCTTACGAGCATTTGCCAAAGACATCAATATGTCCCCAGGGCGTTTGAGTAACGTCCTAAATGGCAAATCAGGCTTGTCTTTAGATAAGGCTTCAACCATTGCGCAAAAACTCGATTTGAGTGAAGCAGAGGCAGAATGGTTTATCACTTCGGTTCAATCCCAAGATGCGCGAAGTAAAACCAAAAGGTCTGAAGCACAAAGACGCATTAACGCCTTAAAAAAAACTTACAAGGATTACCAGCAGCTCAACTTGGATCAATTTGCTCTAATTTCAGAATGGTATCATTTTGCTTTGATAGATCTGATGGATACTAAAGATTTTAAAAATGACACCCAATGGATGGCTAAAAGATTAGGAATTTCTAAAGTAGAAGTGGAAGTTGCGTTGAGCAGATTAAAGTCTCTTAACTTTATTAAAGAAGAAAAAAATAAACTTTCAGTTTTGGTTCGTGAACCATCAACTCCGAGTAATATTCCTTCGGCGGCAATCAAACTCTTTCATCGTCAAATTTTGGAGAAAGCAATTACCGCTATCGATATGCAAAGTGTGGAAGAAAGAGATTTTTCGGCGATAACGATGCCAATCTCTAAAGATATTATGGAAGAAGCTCAGATTAAAATAAAAAATTTTAGAAGAGAATTTGATAAATGGGCTCAAGAAAATAGTAAAAATAAGAAAGATGTTTATTGCATTAGCATTCAGTTTTTTAATTTAACGAATAACCAATAACAAGGAGAGAAAGAATGAAAAATAAATTATTAATTATGACGATTGCTTTTTTAGCAACAATCGAGAGCCATTATGTCTGGGCCGGCGAAGTAGGGAATGGTCCTGATCTAAAAGGTAGCGCAGCTCCACTGAATACCGATAAAGAAGTGCCTATTGGAGTATTAAAGCAAATCAATAAAAAATGTGAAGATCAACTAGTAGAAGACTTTGTTTATAAGACTACGGGACAAGTTTGTAAAGATGCGAATTGCCTTCTTAAACCCAATTCTTCAAAAATTTGGATGGCTAGTGTAGATCGGTACAATAAACAATGCCGTATCCAGGTGATATCTGAAGTTCAAACAATCAGCAGATTTTCTCATGCTTACTATGATCAAAATAACATACCTCAGACAAATTATTCAGCTAAAAAACCGGGTCTGCTTCCTTATTTGGAAGGAGAGGCTACGGAAAAAGTTAACGATTACAATGAGCTCGGGATACAGACAAAATCAGGCGTGATTGCTAAGGGCATTCGTTTGGTTCGAGTTCTTCCCGAGAATTACACGGCATACTACTGGAATTGCGAACGCGAAATGATAACTAAAGTTCCCGTAGATTTAAAATCCGTTGAGGCTTGTTTGATTCAAAATTTAAATGAGTATCCATGATATTTTTGATTAACTTTCTATTGCTTTTTTCATCCCCGGCTTTGGCCTGTCCTCTCAAGGCTCCTAGTGAATTACTAGGAGCCTTGAGAGCGTCGAGCGCAGTTACGCTTTCGGTCCAGCTGTCGAGATCAAAATTCATTACCGAGAGCACTTATAGTTATATTGACCATCTCACAGATTATTATCTGAACGACTATCCCCAAGTGCAAAATGTAGGTGCGTGCTTAGAACAAGAGCTTTCACCGGTGATGGATCTAAAGGCTCTGTTTGCACGTTCGCTGATGCAAAAAACATTAACGAAGCTTTCGCAGTCCAAAAGTTTACTGGCCCAAAAAATTGCGACGATCACTAACAACAGTGAAGTTTTGATGTTCCAAATTTTTAGTAAAGAGCTTCCAGGTACGCAGAGAATTGCAGAGGTGGATCGGTCTACGGGAGTTATCTCCGCTAGCCCTTCAAAAATTCCACCCAACGAATGGCCGCTAATATTTGTACATGAAATTCTACATCGAAGAGATGAAACCCTGCAGAGCTCCATCGTTACCTACAATAATTCTGAAAATATCACTCAAATGATGGCCCTATTAAAAAGTAATAGAAAGTGGGAAGCCCTAATGCCAAATGAACAACAGCTCATGCTCGATCAGATTGAGCGTGCGTTAAATCGTGGATTTTTGGCCGAGTTCAGAGCATGGACATTAACATTGCAAGTCTATCAAGAATGGCTTGAGCAAAAAGAAATTATAGCCATTCCGTGGGTTGAAGAAATTTTACTCAATAAAAAAGAAAATCAACCTCTGGCAGATTATATTTATAATTATCTTTATCCACGTTTCACAAAGCCCATCGCGGAGGGTGTTTATGCTTCCGACATCTGGCTGACAGCATACGATCTAAAAATAAAAGAATTGCAAAACTCAGACAAGACTTCCTTAATAAAAAAAGCTTTTGGAAAACTCTAAATATTCCTGGAAAATGGAAAGTGTGAAATCTCAAAAAATAAAAATAGTAATAAAAAATTCACTTTGGATTTAAGGCACCAGGGTACATCTTACAAGCGCAATTACTCAATAATTTGGCCTATTTAAATAATATAGGTTTTGGGTGATTTGCTTCAAAGTATTGATAATCAAAAGAAATCCTACTTTTGCATTTTTCTAAAATAAATTTTTCTAATTTTAAAATTCAAATTCAAATTTCAATCAAAAAAAGAATTGTTAAGTATTTCTAACTATCGCTGTTGACAAAATTAGCATCAAAAGAGGTATAAGACCTCCACTAACCAATACCCAAAATGGGTATTATTAAAAGAGGAGTAACTATATGTTAAAATCATTTATCGCTATTGCTGCGTTATTGATCGGAATGGGGATGGCTACGGATGCAAATGCACAAACTACAACTGTAACAACAGGATGTACGTCACAAGGTTGTTATTACAACATCTACACTTGGATAAATGGTGCATGGGTGCACACGGGTTGTGGGTTTGAAAGATTTGGACCAGCATTTCCACGCGATCCAGCAATGCAATAGTATTTTAGAATAATTTAAGAGTTTTTTTGCGAAATTCACCTGTCTAATAAGTCAGGTGGATTTTTATTAAAAATATAATCTGGCGTAAGTTTGTAATGCTGGTTTACGATCGACTTTCACAAAAACCAAGACTTCCGGCTCGTATAGGTACAATAATACCACAGATCTGGACTGAACAATTTTAAGTACAAAAGCTAACATATTCTTAATAGCAACTTAAAAATTGAGAAATAAACTGTGACAAAATTGTACTCCGTATTAATGATGTGCCTTTTTTTAAGCAACTCTTTAGCTATGGCTAAAAATTCAGTAGATATAAAAGTTTCTAAAACTTTTTCTATGGATTTATCTTTTCAGTCTACGGCTCCATTGGAAATGCCTTCTTTGAATTCCAAATTATTTAAAGCAGATAATGTTCTGGGCTTAAGTAGTAAAAATCAATTATTGGTTGTTCACAATAAACCTCTCACGCTTGCCAATAAATACAGTGTGGAAAGATATTGGGACAAGAGCAGAAAGCAAACGCGCTCCTTTGATAAAGATGAAAAAAATCAAGGTTGTACAAAATTTTCTAATCGTATGTATCAATGCTCAAGAGATGTAAATCAAAATGGAAAATACATTTCAGAATCCATTTATTGGAACGCAAAAAATGATTTGGTTTTACTGAGAGTTTCCTCAAATAAATCTACAGAAGATTCTAGAAAGATTTTAAGCTCCATAAAAATTCAAGCAGACTCTAGGTTGCCCGCAGGAGGAACAAAGTGATGAGAATCAAATTGTTACTTCTGACATCACTTATATTCTCGAGTTCAAATCTTTACGCTCGTTCCTATGATCCAACAAATGATTTATTTTTTGCTTTTGGTAGTAGATGCAAGGGCAAAGGCTCTGTCAATGATTCGGCCTTTAACGATGGCGCAGGTCTTAAGTACATAGCCGAGAGTATTCGTGATGATGCTTCTTGCAAGGGCATTACTGGCGCATTAAATGATATTCAAAACTTGAACGTTCCTAGATTACTTAGAGACCGTAACTCTGAAGATGATCTAGAGTATATGTCCATACAGGCAAATGATTTAGAATTGGCAATTCAAGCAGAGATGAGTTCTGCCACTCCAGATATGGACTATATTGGTGCTCTAAAAGCGGAATTGGTTCTAGCGAAGGTGAATATTGCAAAGTCGCAAAAATTATCTAACCAAGAGCAGACAAGAAGAAGATTAGAGACAATTGATAATTTTCAAAAATATTCCAATACACTCTTTGCACGCCTTAAACAAAGCGATGAATGCTTGACCAAGAATCCAAATATTGCGGCACAAATTGGAGCGCAAATTTTGGGTTTGGGTTCAACGATGGCTTCTGGTTATGTCGGATCTTTGATGCTTGCCACGGGAAGTATGGTAGATAACTACGTTTCATTTGTAAGGCAACACAAGATTGGAAACAAGATCAAGGACGTAACCAACAATCGCCTTGGCGAAGCTGTGGGTTGCTCATTAGAAGGATTGTCGTATACCTATTGCCAAGCTCGCGATGTGGAAACAATTATTAATTTTAATAAATCTAAAAACAAAGATGTGAAATCAAAACCCAGCTGGTTGGATGGTATTGGAATTATTGGCCAAGATGTCCAATCTTATATGGATTGGATCACTCAGGTGGATTCGGGAGCGCCAGCAGGAACCATCGGTCGAGCGGATGACAAGAAGAAGGCTTTTGCCTTGCAGAATGATTTGCGTTCTGCAGGAATTGATATCGAAGGTATATTGAATACCGCTAAGAACACTGTTGCCCAAAGCAGTAATAAAATTGAAGCGACCAAAAAAGCCCTCAATGATATTGCGACGAAGTTTCAGGTTTGTGATACTTTTGGTAATTGCGGGCTGTCCTCAGGCGGACCTTTTGGAAATGCTTTTGCCTCTGATCCTGGTTGCGGACCTTTTATATATCTTTATTCAAAAGGTGTAGATCGAGTCAGAAAAGACAACGGATTGATTCCTTGCAAAACCTATGTCACAACACAGTATCCAATCATCCCTGATATCAATACTGAAGTTGGTCCTCTCGTCGATGGCCTTGTTGCTGAAGCAACTCAAAGTATCAATATTCAACTCTCTCAGGTGAGTGAGAGCAATCCTAATCTTGTTATATCTAAGGTAGATGCACGAACTCAGAATCGTAGATCTGCAAGAGAGTTTTTAAATTCCTCATTGGCTTACTTAGAAAACTTACTTGGTGATAGCAATAGCATTGCCCAAAGAAAAAATCAGCGTGAACTGATAGAAAAAACAAGGGGCCAAATTGTCAATGCACTTAAGATCATAGATAGAACTGAAGAGGGAAATACAGATCCTTCCAAGAAAGTTGCAGATCTTTCAAAAGAGTTAATCCCACTGGGAGATACATTTGCAATTCCAAAATCATTGAGTGAAATTATAAATCAAGATATCGATCAAAAAATTAGCCAAGGTCAAATTGATGAGAATTTGGCCGCACTCATGCAACTCTCTTCAAATGACAGTCTGGGAGAGTTGATAAAATACTACATCGGTCTTGAAGCTGCGAAAACTCAATCTCGATCCGCGAAAGAATTAACCCGCACAAATTTATCCGCTCTTTCATCTATCTTTAGCGACAGTTTAAAAAATCGCATGGAAAAATTAAGTCGCCAAGCCAAAGATGATCCCGATGCCAAGGAGTCTTTGGCACTACTATGCATGCAAACTCTTGCGGTGCCTGAATCTCCGAAGATGGGAAAATTGGATGTTAAGCAATATTGTGACGGACAAGTTTATAAAAGTATTTATGACGAATCAAAAATCTCTATGAACTACAATGATCTTTCAAGAAAAAGTTATCCGGAGAGAGCATGCGCAGTCTACGATTTCTACCGAAAGTCATATCTCTATGGCCTCAAATCCAATCGGGGCAACTCGCCAACAGATAAAGCAGAAGGTGCAAAGTAATTGACGCACTGACAGTACGGAAAACTAGGGGGTACCTTTTAGAGAGTTCATTTTGTTGAGTCGCTTGATGAAATCTATTGGGGATTCGAATCCGGTTAGGGTTAAATCTTTTCGAACAGTTCCATCTTTTTCGATGAATATAATTGTCGGCAATCCTACCACTCCGTATTTTTCTAAGATTGGAGAGACGTGGGCGTTCTCTTGGGTGGCGTCCACTTTGAGTAATACTGCTCCGGCCAGTTCTCTTTTTACCTCTAAATTTCCAAATGTGAACTTATCAAGTTCGTGGCAGGCTGCACACCAATCCGCGTAAAAATCAATAACCACTACTTGCTTATTTCTAGCTCCCTCAATGGCTTTTTCTGAGAAGGCAGCCCACCCTGTGGATGGAGTTGTGATTTGTGTGGATTCAGGAGGTGTAAAATATTTTTTTAATACCGGTGAAAGATAATAAAAACCCATTATGATTAGAACTACGCCGAATACTTTTTTTACTCTCAGCATCCATGGGCCAGATTTAGGAAGTTTACTTATAAGCTGAGAAAAAGTTCCCATCAAAATAAAGATCAACCCCAATCCCATAGCATAAGTGAAGAGGAGAAAGAATCCTAGAACTGCTTTTTGACTCTGAGCTACGTACGTAAGAAGCGCCACGAGCACAGGTCCTACGCAAGGACTAGCTACGATACCAGCGATCAAACCTGTAACGTATGCGCCCACATATCCTTGAGATATTTTTTTATTTCCAAGTTTTGATCTAATGAATACGGGCACTTGAATTTCATAGAGGCCAAACATGCTCAGTGCCATGGCAAAAAATAAAAGCGCAATGATTGAAACAACGAGAGGGTTGCTTAGGTAAGAACCAAAAAGAGTTCCTGTTTTTGCAGCGGCAACTCCAAGTAGAGAATAAGTCGTTGCTATTCCGTGAACATACACAAGGCTAATCATAAAGCCTTTCCAACGAGACTTACCAATGGTCTGCGATCCCAAAATTGAAAGGGTGATAGGAATCATTGGAAATATACAGGGAGTAAAACTAGTTAAAATTCCTGCAAAAAATATAAATAAGAATGTAAGAATCGATCCTTGATTGATAAGATCTTCCACGGAAATATCTGAGAGTGAGTCTGCCAGGCTCGTACTCTTGGAAGGATTATCGATTACCGCCACGTTCAATATTTTTTTGGTGGGTAATAAACAAAAATCCTCGGAGCAAGCTTGATAAGTCATTTGGATTTGAATGTCTTTGAGTGGGGACATTTCGGCGCGCAAATTTAGAATGAGTTCCGATTTTTCTTTAATGCCTTTTTTATTCTTTTTCGAAAATTTATCATAAAACTTAATAAGAGGTTTGATTTCAAAGTTTTGAACTTCAAGACCTTTTTGAGGTTCTAGAATTTCGAATTTAAAAGAATCAAAATAAGCATGATATCCTGTAGGCAAAGACATATCGAATTTCACAGGAGTAATTTTTCCAGGAGAAATTACTATATCACTTTTAGAAGTAGATCCGATCGATGCAACCTCAACACTTAATGGGTCTTTAAGAGCGTTAATGGCAAAAGCATTAGGACTCAATGCTATTAAAATGGACAACAATAATTTCATCTTCATATCTATGATTCCTATCGGTTTTAAGCTGCCGACACTCGAGTGTCTTTTATAACCTAAGTCTAGGTGAGTGGGTAGAGTTTAGGAAAATATCAAAGACCTTGGTCAAGACTGACATTGGGGATCAAGATTTACTTAATCTATTGGAAGGCTTAAGCCGAAAAAATGCTTGAGGTGATCTTATGGGTATAGTTGGATTTATAGTCGTTTTTGCGATGGTCTTCGGGGGATATGTTCTCCACGGTGGACAGATGCGTGTTATGTGGCAACCGACCGAGTTCATGGTTATTTTCGGGGGTGCGATTGGTGCCATAATTATTTCTTCTCCAATATCTTCAATCAAAATGATGGTCGGAATGACAATCAAAGCTTTGATTGCTGGCGGATTGAAGAAATCAGATTACCTCGATCTTTTACAAATGATGTATCGACTGTTCCAAGTCTTCAGAAAAGACGGACCTCAAGCAGTTGAAAAACATATTGAAGATCCAATGAATTCAGAAATTTTTAAAGCATACCCAACTTTCTTAAAGAATCACCACGCCGTAGATTTCCTTTGCGACACTATGAAGATCACACTCTCTGCGGATCTTTCACAATACGACGTTGATGATTTGTTAGATCAAGATATTAAAGTTATTCACGAAGAAGAACATCAAGCTCAAGGGATCATGGGATCCGTAGCCGATGCGATGCCGGGTCTCGGGATCGTGGCCGCGGTACAAGGGGTTATCTTGACGATGGGTAAATTAACAGAAGGTACTGAAGCGATCGGTGCCTCGGTTGCCGCTGCCCTCGTTGGTACGTTCTTAGGGGTTATGGCAGCTTATTGTATGTTTGCGCCACTCGCTTCTAAAATGGCAAAGAACATTGATGCTGAAGGTAGATATTTAAAAGTAATTAAAGCTGCGATGGTTGCTCTTCAAAAAGGTGCGCCACCGTTAGTTTGCGTAGAGTACGCAAGACGTTCTATTTATCCAAATGATAGACCATCATTTGAAGAAATGGATTCATCTACTCGTGATATGAAAAAAGCAGCGTAGGAACAAATGGCAAAAGAAGAAAAGAAAGTCATAGTCATAAAAAAGATTACCGAGGCAGGACACGGTCACCATGGTGGTGCGTGGAAGGTGGCCTTCGCCGATTTCATGACTGCCATGATGTGTTTCTTCCTGGTGATGTGGCTCTTAAACCAATCTGAAGAAACGAAAAAACAAGTCGCTTCTTATTTCACTGGTCCTAGTATGATTGAACATCAGTTCACGAGCTACGGAGCGGAGTTAACACTAGAAAAATTATTCTTGGATTTAGTCAATCAACCATTGAAGACAGCGCAAGAGTTTATGCAGCCAGCGGATTTCACTCCTAATTTAATGTCTATGGGTTCAAAGAAAATCGTTATGCAACAGATCGCTCAAGAACTGGGCGAGATGGCTTCAAACGTGAATATTGAATCTGATTCGGTGACATTCGAAATTCCTGATAGATATTTATTTGAAAGGGGCAGCAACAAGCCTTCGGCGCAGTTTATAAATACAATGAAAAAAATCGAAGCTGTAACTCAAGGCCTAGAATACTCAGTAGTAGATATTCGATCGAATTTCTTTTATACAGACAGCGCCATTTCAGATCAAGATGCGGAATGGGTAGCAAAAAGCAGATTGGATTTAATTCAAAATAAAGTGAAGTCAGGATTTGAACACGAATCAAACGATGTTATTGGAACAAGTAAAGCAAGTAAAAATACAGCGTCTCAAACTGGGACACGCAGTGGAATGATCACTTTTGAAATCAAGCAAAAAGAATTTTTACCAGACGGCAGAAAGCCTCGCAAATTAGAAGATGTTTTTGATAGCAAAGTTGAAGGATCTAATCCTTACGACACATTTGTAAAGCGCGCTACTAAATCTAAAAAAGAAAATAGGAAGAAGTAATGGTGTTTGCATCAGGATTTGTCCTAAAGTGAGACATGCATTTAGATGTTTATCAAAAATACCGATAACTAACAGTATGAAAACATTCCGTATTCTATGTGTATCTCTGTTACAATTTTCAGTTCAAATTTCTTTGGCTTTGTCTCTGATTAGTTGTATGGCCAAAGTGGAAAATGAAGATGTGATTGAAAGCGTAGAAATAACAAGTCATGAAATCGAGCGTAGTGGAGCGAATGCAAAAATTATTTTGCATGGAGTTTGTCCTCGCTATACGAGTACATTGAAGATCAACGCGGGATCCTCTAGTTACGATGTTGTTCCATCATCGATGTCAGATCCAGGAGCTTATGTTGCAGGCTCTGGAGTTCCCATTGGAGAATGCAATAACGGGGTTCTCCGTGTGGAATACCCTGTCCCTAATCCAGCAACTGCGAGAATTATTCCATTTAAAGTAAAAGCGAAAATGGCAGATGGTAAGATCAGTTTGTACGCAGCAATAAGAGATGTGGATTTTTCAACTCCATTAGAATCATTGCCTGGATTCGCAGTCACTTCTGGCGGTGCATTTGAAGGGTCAAGTGGAATTACAGTGCATGCAAGTGCTGGAATTGTATTCAATCGCAACGACTCGATTATTATTACAGGTGCTAGTGCCACGCTTAGAGCAGGGCTACAGGGTATATTGTACGACGATACATTTTAAGATCTAGAATGAACCTTATAAATTTAGGCTAGACTTTTGTGTGAATAGATCTATTCACATCCATAATTATATGAGATCTTTGTTTGAGAAAGAATTTGATTCGATTCAAGGCAAACAAGGATAAGGCATCATGGAATTTAATAATTTCAAAGATAAAATCAAAGCAAACATTATTCCCATAGTGGTGGTTGGACTGGGAATTGTACTCATTATTGGTGGCTTGATTTATTCTCAAAGCAAAAAAATTAAAATTGAAACCCAGTCTTGGAATGATGACGGCACGCTAAAAGAAGGTGTGAATTGCAAAACAGACAAAGAGACAGTAAAGGTTCCTGTAGCGGGTTCGGATATCTTTGAAGGCGGAACTGAAGTTGAAGTTGAAATGAATTATTATGCATGCAACAAAGGTACTCGTGACGACATCGTGATGATTAAATCTCCTGGCAGGCAAGAGCCTCTTTTCAAATACATAAAATTACTTCCAGGTGATAAATACAGTGTGCAAGCCAAAGATAAGAAGTTCAGTGTTATTGTAAATGGAAACGAGATGGAAAATTCTAAAGGTGAAATTTACTCTTTCACAGAAAGAAAATCTCGTATGATCAAGCTTTACGAAAGCAATTTTAAAGATGGAATCAAGCAAGGCGTATATTTTGTATTCGGAGAAAGCCCTGCAGGGGGTTTCGATTCAACAAGATTCGGACCTGTAACCTCAGAAAGAATGGTTGGAAGAGTTTTAACTAAACCAACAGAAAAGAAGTGAGATGCATCCTACAACAAAGATCAAAGATTTAACCTTAGTAGCATTTGATTTGGAGACTTCGGGAGGATATCCCTTGGATTCTGAAATCTGTGAGATCGCTGCAATCAAATGGAAAGACGGAAAAATTATTGATGAGTTTAAAACCCTCATAAAGCCCACTAAGAAGATGTCTGATTTTATTATTGGTATTCACGGTATCACTAACGAAATGGTGGAGAGCAGTCCTCGTATAGAAGATAAGATTCAAGAGTTTTATAATTTCATTCATGGATGTGCTGTTGTGGCCCATCACAGCCCATTCGATATGGGATTTTTATCTATAGAATTTGAGAAAAAAGCTTTTGTGGCTCCTTCGACCCCAGCTCTATGTACATCACTTTTAGCAAGAAGGGTTTTTCCAGAGTCTACAAATCATAAGTTACAAACTCTTATAGAATTTTTAAATATTCCCAAAAACCAAGCCCATAGAGCCTATGAGGACACAGTACAGTGTTTGAATGTGGCGCTAAAAATTTTTGAAAAAGTAGGATGGGATAAAACCTTAAAAGATCTTTATGATATTCAAGGCAGAATACTCACTTGGCAGAATTTTTATATGAGTGAGCTCAAAAAAAATCCAACTTTTAAAAATCTAATAGATGCTGTTCAGAAAGATCAGCGAGTGAGAATTATTTATAAAGCTGGTCTAATTAGAAGAGATGAAAAAGTAAAAGTACATGCAGTAGTACGCTCCCCAGATGGAGATTTTATTTTCGCTCATACAGAAACAGACCCAAAAATAAAAAGATTCTACCTCTCAAAACTCCTAGAATCAGAACTAATTTAAAAGAGAATCCGGTACCTTTTATTTTTTATTTAGGAAGGTGGTTAGTTTGGTTCCTAGTTTATCTGCTAGTTCTTCTAGGTGTTGGAATTCGTCTCCCGTTCTTAGTTTTAGAGGGCGGACCTTTCCATGGGAGAGATCTTCTAGGAATTTTTCGAAGGCATAGAGAGGACCCGCAGCTCTGTGCGAGAGGACTAATCCTACAAAGAATAAGAAGATAATAAAAGCCGCGCTGACAATGCCGAAGGTCAGTAGGAATGGAATCAAGAATTTATCTTCGATATGCACTTGGTGGCCAATCAAATCAATGATCGTAACTTTCATATAAGTGTAGGAGTAGACTGCTGCAATCACTGCAAATGCAAGTCCCAGCAACATCAATTTAATTGAGTATTTAATTTGAAACTGAGGATTAACGAGAAACATTTTTCTCGCATCATTTTCTGGCCACAGTTTTTTGCCATCTTTAATTAGAGAATAAACGATCATGGCATAGCCGACCCACTGAACCATATCGGCTACGTTAAAGGCTGGAGTCGTGCGATTGTATGTTCCGAGAACTATAAAGTCTACGATATAGCTCCATGCAATTCTGTCCGCTACGTTTCCAAGAATGCCACCCAGTAGAATGGAGAGACCCGTTCTTAAAACAAATAATTTTGTAGGTAAAAGATATTGAATTAGAAAGAAGATAAAAATTAAAAAAGCTCCACCCGTAGAAAGTGAAACCACTCTCAAGACCGCAGGAAGATCCGAGAACAATCCCAGCATCGCGCCGTAGTTATGATGTTTTACAAAACCAAGAAATCCATAGAATTTAAGGTTACTAACATGTTCGATGGCAATAAGTTTTGTAATGCGATCAAGACCCCAAGTCAAAAAGAGCGGAATCCAAACATAGAGTAACCAATGTCGCTGCTTCATTTTCATTGTTGTGATTCCTTTATTTCAATATTGTAGACGGGGCTTAAATCTCCACTCACGGGAGGTACATATCCTGTGATGCGTTTGTGAACTATGTCCACCAAAGTATTATACCAAAGAGGAATGATAATTTGTTCATCAAAAATAATTTTTTGTATCATGTTGTAGTGAGCTATTCTCTTTTTCACGTCTTCGATCACTATACCTTCATCGAGTGCTGGATCCAGTGAGGGATTAGAATAAAAGCCACGATTCCTGCCAGGAGGAAACTCACGCGAATGAAATGCCTGTCGATAGATGTCTGGGTCGGTCAATCCCACCCATCTCATTATGGCCATCTGGAAGTTGCCTGATTTTACGTCACCATAAAAAGTTCCCCATTCGTAGCTCTGAATTTTTACGTTGAGTCCAGCTCTGGTCAATTGAGCGGCAATCACGCGGGCGTACTCTACAACTTCGGGATTGTTTGAGGTTTTCAAAATGAATTCTTTATTTTTGAGATTCATTTTTTGAATTCCGGCTTTTGCCGCCTCTGGATCGTATTCTATTTTTTTTAGATCGTGATTATGGTAAGGATTATTGCTTGGAAGGAGTGAAGTTGCGCTCTCTCCGTAGCCTTCAAGTTTGTACTTGATGATTTCATCTCTGTTGAGAGCTTTTGAAAGTGCCCATCTAAATTCTTTATTTTGAAAATCTTTATCTTTGAGGTTGAGTAGCATGTAGTTCATCGAAGAGCCAGGATACTTGAAAACATTGTATTTGTTTTGCTTTTCTACATAAGCAATTTTTGTGAGAGGTAAGCCAAATTGAATAATGTCGAGGGATCCCTTGTAGGCGTTTAAAAATCTTGTACTGTCATCTTGAATCACTTTAAAAACCAAATATTTTACTTTTGGTTTGTACATGGGATTTTCGCGAGCTTCGAGAATGATTTCACTTAAATTTCTAGATGCGATTTTATAAGCTCCGCTGCCAACAAGGTGATCTCCAAAAGTATCGCCATACTGCTCGATCAATTTCTTAGGGAGAATCTTCATCAGGGAAAGATCCGTTAAAAATACCGCAGAGAATTTTTTGAGCTTCACTTTTACTATTGGATTTTCACCATCAAAGTTGGCATCTACGGTGTCGATCAGATCAAAAGAACTTTTAAATGGATTTGATGGCTTTAGATATTCTGTAAATGTATATAAAATATCTTCTTTCGTTACAGGATCTCCATTGGAGAAGGTTAGTCCTTTGTGCAGATAGAAAGTGTAGGTTTTATTTTTGTAATCCCACTTGTGGGCGGCCTCGCCTTTGATATCTATAACGGAATCGGTTCTGACGAAGGAGCTAAAAATTAAGCTATTTAACCTTTGTCCTGTTGCATCTGTTGTGATTCTGGGATCAATACTTTTTGGTTGTGCGGTGAATGCGAGCGTTACGCTCTCTTTCGGGTCGTGATTTTTTTGTGTACACCCAAATGACACAAGAAGTGATGATATAAATATCAAAGTTAAAATTTTATCTGAAAATTTACTGGAAGTTTTTCTGTCTTGAATGTAAGTCTGTCTCATGAAATGATTTTAGCGACATCGGAAGGATAATTCAAATGAAACACTTGATAGTTGTTACGATTTTTTTAATCAGTTTACCATTAATGACCTTAGCACAGAGTTCTCTTCCAAGTGCAGAGAAGATGCAGCTAGAGAAAGCAGCTCTAGAAAAGATTGTCAGATCAGGTGGAATATCCATGCAAGATCTAGGGATTGTGGTCATGAAGGAAGGTGCCATCGTATATGAAAATCAGTCCCAACAGAAATTTATCCCTGCGTCCCTCTCTAAGATCCTCACCGCAATCGCAGCTCTTAAGACCTTCTCACCTGAGCAAAGAAATATCACGGAGTTAAGAACTACTGCGTCGGTAAAAGACGGAGTTTTAGATGGCGCACTGTACATAAAAGGCTATGGTGACCCAAGTTTTATTTCTGAACAGATGTGGGTGCTTGTAAATAATCTGACTCGCAGTCGAATCACAAAAATCAAAGGGCCAATCTACGTGGATAGCACTGTCTTTGATGATAAATTTTTTGATGGAAGTCGTCAAAGCTTAAGAGTCGATCGCGCTTATGATTCTCCGGTTTCAGGTCTTTCGTTCAACTGGAATACGGTGAATGTTTATGTGAGGTCTAGCGAAAAAGTAGGACAACCTCTCAAGGTAATTATCGACCCTGAAAATGAATATTTCACTCTTGTGAATAAGACGACGACAGTTTCCGGGAGTAAACCTGCGGCTATTATTGTGGACAAGCAAGAAGGCAAAGATGGTGAAAAAATTATTGTTTCAGGTTCCATGGGAATCAATCAAAACGAAGCCGTTAAGTTTGCGAGCGTCACGCACCCTGATTTATGGGTTGGTAAAAACTTGCTCCAATTTTTAAAGCAAAGAGGAATTACAGTAGAAGATTCGAAAATCAGTTCGCAAAAAACTCCCGGAAGTTCGACTCTGCTAGCTGAAGCTAAGGGCTGGACATTCTTTGAAGTAATTGATGGCATGATGAAATTTTCAAACAATTTTTTGGCAGAAATGCTCACAAAAAATATTGCAGCTAGCAAAGGTAAGCAAGGTAGCATTGAAAAAGGCGTTGAGCTTATCAAAGAAG
Source organism: Bdellovibrionota bacterium (assembly GCA_040386775.1). NCBI lineage: Bacteria > Pseudomonadati > Bdellovibrionota > Bdellovibrionota bacterium. The sequence continues at coordinate 40,758 of JAZKEU010000010.1, forward strand.
TTCTAGAAACAAATTACGATCTAAAAAAATCTAGATATGATTTTTTTAGCCCTTCGGGATTCTCTAATAAAAATAAAATTACACCAGAAGATTTAGGGACATTAATGTTTAAAGCACATAAAGATTTTTCTATTTCTTCTTATTTCTTAAGCAGTATGGCTGCTCCACAGAGTGAAGGTACATTGTCGAAACGTATGGGATCATTGAAAGAACCAAAATTGGTCAGAGCGAAGACAGGACTTTTGTCGGGAGTGACTGGCCTAGCCGGATATGCAGCTAATTCAAAAGGGGAAGTATTTACATTTGTTTTTGTGTATAATGGAAACGGTAAAGAAGTACAAGCCCGCGACCTTTTTGATAAGATCGCCGTGAATATAACAGGATTGTAATATGAAAAAAATATTTTTTATTTCACTTCTTATTGGATTGGTCCCCGTTGCGTGCGCTACCGTGAATAACCTCTCAGAAGAAGAGATTAAGCAGTTGGAAGTTCACACGGAAGAAGTTCAAGACAAGGTGGAAGGGCAAACGAAGGAAGACGTACTACCTGCCGATAAAAACAAAAAATGGATTGCCCCGAATTACGCAAATCAATCCAATATTCCAGGTTACGACGCGACGACATTCGCAATTCCAGAAGCTTTGAAGGAAAGAGTTAATTTTTGGATTGATATCTATACAAAATATACAACATCACAAGGTATTATGCATGATAGTCGATTTACTCATGTAGTTTATGAGCCTATTGATTTTGCTCACCTCGATAATGATAAATCCTTGTCTTCAAATCAAAGATTCAAGGCCGAGAAAAAATATTTAGACGAAAGAAAAAAACACATTAAAGAAATTCTACTGAAGCTTCACGAATTGAAGGACTCTGCTGGACTTGCAGGAGAAGAGCTTCGTTACTGGAAAATGTTTGAAAATGTGAATGAAAAAGATAAATTCTTAAATGCATCTCAAAAAGGACGTTTAAGATTCCAATTGGGCCAAAAGGATCGTTTCATTCAAGGTATTTACTATTCAGGAAGATATCTCAAAGAAATGGAAAAGATTTTTGCAGAATACAATATGCCGAAAGAGCTCACGAGACTCCCCTTCGTAGAAAGTTCATTCAATATCAAGGCAAAATCAAAAGTTGGCGCAAGCGGTGTTTGGCAATTTATGAGAAGCACAGGAAAACTCTACATGAAAGTGAATGCGACGATAGATGAAAGGAATGACCCCATCATTGCCGCCCATGCTGCTGCCAAACTTTTAAGACAAAATTACAACGTTCTTGAAAGCTGGCCACTTGCAGTAACGGCCTATAATTACGGTGCGGCAGGCATGAAAAGAATTGCTGAAAAAGCAGGAACAAAAGATCTTGCTGCAATTTATGGTACAAATCCTACTTCCAGATTTGGTTTTGCTTCGGAGAGCTTTTACACAAGTTATTTGGCAGCTTTAGAAGTAGAAAAAAACGCAGAAAAATATTTTGGAACAACTTTGAAGTGGGCCGATGAAGTTCCGTATTTTGAAGTAAAAATTCAAAGACCTATTTTATTTAAAGAACTAAAAGGATTTCACAATAACAAAGATGAGGACATTATAAATCTCAATCCTCATTTTTCTCAAACGATCACAAGAAACATCGTAAAGATCCCGGCAGGGACAAAAGTCCGTGTACCAATTGAACAAGAGAAAGCTTTTGCAGAATATTTAGCAAGGCCTTCGCCACGCAGTGTTGTCGAAAAAGAGCCTGTAGGTTCTGGATCAATGGTCAGTTATAAGGTTGCAAAAGGGGATACTCTTTATGATATATCCAAGCAATTCCAGATCAGCGTGGATAAGATCATTCAGGCGAACCAAGATATCAATCCGAGCGCCTTAAGACCAGGTCAGACGATTGAAATTCCTCAATGATTTCTCTATGTATCTTTGTCTAGAGTAATTTTCACTCTATTTCTATTTATCGGGAAATAGAGTTTAATAATAATATGAAGATTCTAATATTTACCACGATTTTCGTGTTTTCTTTTTCATTGCACGCACAAGAAAGCTTGCCAGTGAAAGTGCAAAATACTACCAAAAAAAACAGCAATCTTTCTGCGATCAGCTCGCAGGTCGATGCCATGAAAACAGAAGTGATGAGTGAAAAAATGCAAGTTCTTGTTCTAAAAGATCTTCTAAAAAAAGAAGGACTTGATGGCTCTAGAAAATCACTCATTATTGCTTTTAAAAACGAACTCGGAAAAAGATACCTCGTGGATTCCGTTACATACAAATTGAATGGCGAAATCATTTATCAATATGTAGCAGAAGACAGAGCGACAGCGAGTGTAGAAAAAAATAATCCCTCTAAGCAATTTGAAACTAAAGTGGTTCCTGGACCATATAACTTTGAGGTTCAAGTTATTTACCGCGGCAATGACTCCGGGGTATTTTCATACGTAAAAGATTATAGAATTACTAGAGAAGAAAAAATGGCAATTGATGTTAAAAAAGCGAATCAGATTGTAGTTAATGCCTTTGAAAGTGGCGGAGTCTTTGCAGATTTCAAAGACCGTCCACAATTAAAGGTTTCTCAGAATTAGTGCTTGAGCATTTCGACAGGAGGTTGAATGCGCTCTCTCGTTTCGGTTTTGATATTTTTAGAATTTACTTTCAGTGCTCAAAGTATTTGGGCGGCTAAAGATATCAAAGCCTCTGAAATTGTAACTGAAGCTCAATCCTCTTTCATGAGGGGAGATCTTTTCAATGCACATCGTTTCTATGTATTGGCTTATGAAAAAACTCCTCAAGCATTAGATCCAAAAGACATTGAAAATATTGTGGTCACAAAACATATTACTTTGCCGTTTAAACAGTTCTTGGCGTATTGCAAAAATGAAGTACGGTCTGGGAAATTCAAAGTTGAAACGCAATTTTATTGTGCAAAAGCTCTTGTTCATGCAGAAAAATATATGGAGGCATTGGATTTCATAGAGAACATCCCAAAGAGCTATCAGCGTTTGGAATATTACTTTCTAAAAGCATCGCTCTATTTAAAAATCAATAAAACCCAAAACTGTCTTGAGGATATGACCGTTGCGCAATCAAAAGTCTCTGAAAATACATCTCTACACTTTAGAGACTTGATTCAGGTGATCCATGCGAGATGTTTATTGGCCGAAGGGCGCTATGCCGAAGCAGTTAATAAATTTCAAACTCTTTCAGTCAATAGTGATTTCTATCTAACAACTCTTGAAGAGCAAGCTTGGGCACATTTCAAGGCGAGAAATTTAACTTCTTCTAGAGATATTTTAAAAATATTAGTCTCATACTTTACAGGACAAGATGTTAAAAACCAAATTTTTGGGGCAGATGTTTATTTTAGAGCAAAATATCTTCAGGCTTACATTGAGTTGATTTCAGAAAACCGTGATCGATCAAGGGATCTATTCGCTGGATTAAAAATAGAAATTCAAAGATTCAAAAAAGATAATATTTCTAAAAATTCTTCTAAGGGCCTAGCTGTTCCTAGAGACACATTGGTCAAGCTGGCTCAATTGAAAACATATTCTCAGTTGCTAAATAAAGAATATGACTTCATTGGCAAATTTAGAAACTTTATGAGTACGTGGTCGTCTGTTGAAGATTCAAAAAATTTGGACGCAGATGTACGATACCTTGTGGCTATTAACTCAGAGATCAATACGGTTCAACGTTTAAAAAGTGCGGAGCTTGTTGATTATTTAAAAAAATTAAAAGTAACGCAAAAGCTTCAAGCGCAAGTTGTATACAGAGCAATGGAGCAGTCGCTTCAGCAGTCGAGAAGAAATATAGACTCAATAGAATTCAAAGCAAATATGGGCCAAGTGGAAAACTTTTGGGCAGCAAGGACAGAAGGTAAGAGAACTCTTGCGGAAGTACTAGATTCTTATAAGCGAGAAGTCACGATGGTTGAGGATTATCTAGGAAAATAGTAAAGCGGGAAATAGTAAGGCAGAAAGCAGTAAATGAAGAAATTGAGTGCTAAAAGAAATTTAATAATCATCGCGGCAAGCCTATTGGCTTCGGGAATTTCTTTTGCTGAGAATAAGCCATCTACAGGTCCAACAAACGAAGAAATTATCTATGACTCTTATAGAGATTATTTAAAAGCCTCGCAAGATTACGTTGCAACTCAAAGAGATGCCTCAGAGCAGATTAGAAATTGGAGAAAGAAGCGGCTAGCTGAGATTTTTAATGAAAAATTAGATACTACTGAGCAAAACCTTCTCTTGAGCAACTCAAATCTAATCGAAGAATTCAATAAATTCCTCAAAGAAAATAGTGTCGATTCATTGGATGATGTTTTGTTGATTCGTTTATCTCAGTTATACTTTGAGAAAGCCAATTTGGAATTCAGTCAACAAATGAAAAAAAATCAAAGCGGATCAGGAATAATACCGATTCCTAATTACAAGAAAGCCATTTTGTTCTCAAAGCTCTTCACAACAAAATTTCCAAATTCTCCAATTGGGGACAAAGCCTATTACCTATTAGGATTTGCATCGGAAGAGATGGGAAAATCATCTGAATCTATCGTTCACTATGAAGACTTGCTGAAAAAGTACCCTGCATCTGAATTTGCAGACGAGGTAACTTGGAGACTTGGCGAGATATTCTACGATGAAGGAAAATACGCCAAAGCCGAGCAAATGCACCTTAAACTTTCCAAAATTCATGGGTCGTTCTATACAAAAGCAATGTACAAGTTGGGTGCTATTTATTTTTCACAAAAGAAAATCAATGAATCTGCATTGGTCTTTCAAAAGCTAATTTCTGACATAGAGAAAATAAAAAATAAGTCTCCTGAAGATCAAGCGATCTTAGATGAAAGCTTTGATTATCTTGCAACATTATTAAGTAATGATAATCAATTAAAAATTTCAACTGAATACCAGCCAGAAGTTTATTACAGACTGGGCCTTCTTTATAAAAAGCGCCTCGATGAAAAATCAATGAGAATTGTATTTGCATCGGCGACACAAAAATTTCCAAAATCTAGACAGCTCCCGTTGATGTACACGGAATTGATTGAAAGTTTTGATAATGCGCAAGACTCTGAAAAAGCCAATATGTATAGAAGCCAATTTGTTCAAGTTTTAACTCAAGATCAAAAATGGTGGAATGCAAATGAAGAATACAAAAATATAGTTTTTCAGACTCAAGATTTATTAGAATTCAATCTGATAAAGAGCGCCGAATATTATGCAGAAAAAGGTTACTCTAAGAATGATATGGGGCAGCTACAGATAGCTAAGAATCGGTACTTTAATTTTATCACAAAGTATTCTTGGTCCTCTTACAAAGATTATGCAAAACTTGAGTTGGCTGATCTAGAGTATTTCCTTGGAAATTATGCTCAAGCTTCTAGCTATTATTTTGAAATTGTAAATGAATCGATATCGCCAACCCTGAGAGAAGAAGCAGCATACAGCTTAATTTGGTCCGAAGTAAAAAAAGTCGGCTATGATTTAAATTTTGATGCAAGGAATGCGGCTCCGCAAAGCCTACAAAAAACAGTGCTTGATTCTTCAGAAAAAGTATTTTCGCAAGCCGCAATTTTCTATATTTCTAAAATTAAAAATAGCTCTAGAAAAAATAAAATTACATATAAACTTGCAGAAATGTACGCAGAACATGGTGATTTTGATATTTCAACTCAGTATTTGAATATGATCATTTCCGACACCGAACACTCTGCCGCCATAACCGTCAGAGCGTACCGTTTTTTAATGGAAATATTTAATATAAAAAATGATTGGTCATCACTAGTTTCAATACAAGAGCTCTATGATTCTACTTTCTTTGGTGGTGATATTGAATCTCTGGATAAAGAAAACTTCAGACAAAAATATAGAGACAAATTAGAAGCTGCTTATAACTTTGAACTTGAAAATAAATATTTAGAGGCAGCTCAAGAATTAGAAAAAGTCATCATTCAAAATCCAAGAAGCCCGATGAATGATTTTTTGCAGCTTAAGATTGCAGGGTTCTATATTCAAATTGGTCAATTCAGTAGAGCAGAAGGGCTCTGCTCATCGTTAGAGAATACAAAATACAAAGCTGAGGCTCAATTCTTAAAGACAGCGATTTTTTATAAGACCGGTAGAATTGAAGAATCTGTAAAAGAATTAGAAGTTTTTGCACTAGCAAACAAAAAGCATCCATGGTTTGAAGAGGCAATTCTGAATGTCCTCTCGTTGAGATCTCAGATGGGCTCGGAAGAAAAATCTGTTGAAATGATAAGAAAAGTTAATCCGGAGACTCTGACTCCCTACACATACTATGAATATATCAAGGCCCTGCTGGAAACTAAGAAGTACGACGAATTATATAAGGCAATCAACGCAACAAAAGGTAAACCAAAATACGACAGTTACCGTATGCAGTACTTTGCTCTACAAGGTCAGCATGATCGTTATGATTATTTAGGTCTAGATAAAACCTGTACAAGTATTGAGAAGGCACTTCAATCTAAAGCCAAATCTGCCTTTGGAACTTTAAATAAAAGTTTCTGTGAATATGCAAAATTAAAAACAATTGTAGGCCAGGCAGATGTAACATTGGAGGACATCGTTACTCGTTTGAATTCAATTTATTCTAATAAAATTGATTCAGTAACAACGCTGGCATTGAATGAAATTTTAACAAAGAGTGATTTAAAAAATACATTCAGAGCGCAGTTTGAGCAGTTGATTCACAAAGGTTGGCAAATTGCTAAAATTTATCCATTGAGTGAAGAAACTCAAAAACTATCTCAATCCATTATTAATTATAGCGGAAAGCTTCCTCTTTCATTATCATATATGATCAATTGGAAAGTGGGCCTTGGTGAGTTGTTTGATTTTCAAGCTTTTTCCGATAAATCAGGATTATGGAAAGATGTAAGAGTGTCTTGTGAATCAAGACAATATTCGGAATGCTTGAATGGCCTAAAGCAAATTCAAAAACTAGAAAAATCCAGTGAGGTTTATGAAAATCTCATCGTTGCGTCTCTTAGAATGAATGATGATGAAGAACTTCAAAATTGGTTGAGCCAGTACATTAAGGAATCGGCGGGAAGTGAGCGAAGTCAAATTTTTGCTTACTATTTAGGAATGGCAGATCGTATTCCTGAAAAGAAAGATTTCCAAATATCAGACGATCCAATGGTGATGTCGGCAAAAGCTCTTCAGGTTTGGACAAATAAAGACAATAAGAATGCGATTGATACGTTATTGAGCGTGCTGCGACAACATCCAGAATCTCCGTATCCGTATTATGTGCTATCACAAGTTTATTATGATCAAGGTTATGCAGAACTTGCTCGCACAATCGTGTTGAATGGTTATGAAAACACAGACAGTAGAGCGCTACTGCCCTTAGTTTATCAGTTGAGTGCAGTGACATACTCGACAACTTCGACAGCAAATGTAGAGTATGGACGAGATCAAAGTCTAGCTGAGAGTTTTGCATTGGCGTTTGCATCTTTAAAAGATAAAGATTCAGCATCACTCGATAAATCTTATCAAGCAGTTAAGAACTATAAGACTTGGTTCAATGCAGTTAAGACTTTAGAGCTCGTTTATACAAACTCAAACGCATTTAAAGTCGATGATGACAGTAAGAATCTTTATACACAATGGTTGCAATCACTTTATCAGTTATCACGTGGAAAAATTGAACTTTCATTAGAGAAAATGAGTATTCTAGCGCAGAAAAATCAGGTGGTTCCTAACTTTAAAGAGATTGAAAGAATGATTTCTAGTCGTGAAGTGGCTACGGAAAAGAAATAGGGGAAATATGAGACGCGCAGTATTCAGCTTTGTTATGATTTCAGTGGTTTCTTTAACCGTCATTGCTCAAGTTGCCCCTGCGGAACAACAGCCAGGACTTCCAGTTCTTTCAAAAACTCCCAAATCATTGTTTTTAATTAAAAAAGCTAAAATCGATAATGACGTAGGTGAGCCTGTATTATATCCTAGTGAAAAACAATCAAAGTTGCTAACAGATGAAAAGATATTCAACAAGTATAGACTTCAAATTTTGGACGGACAGAAAGACGACTGGGGCAATACGCGCTAGGGCATTTCTTTTTGTTATGTTTTTTTCGTCAGTTGTTTTCGCGCAAAGCATGCGCTTTTCTGCAAACGAAAAAATAATTATCAACTCAGTTATAGATCAATTTAAAAAAGAATGCGGCCATATCGCAGTTCTTGATGATGGGAAATTGAGAGAAATTCAAAATTTTTATCAGACCAATAGAGAGTCAATGAGTGAAGACATCAAGAATTGTTACGGCGAATTTTTAAGTCAATTGGTTGGAACGCATAATATTTATCAACAAACTTGTGACGAAGTTACGCCTAAGGAAAATTACGGCAAAGATAAGGATCTTGCACGGATTTTCGTGAACATTAGAAAATATCATTCTGGTATCAGGGCTTACCACGAAAAATTGAACGAGTGCTTGGTCCGCAAGGGTGCAGCACCAAAAGATATCATTGCTTTTACAGATTTTGAAAAGAATGCGAGAACCCTTTCCAGAAAAATTAGAGAAACCAATATTCAACTACCCTTTAGAGAAAATTCGGTGAACTACAGATGAGGTGTGTAACTGTAGCATTATTTTTATTCTCAACAGCTGCTTTTGGGAAAAATTTTAATGCTGATGTTAAGTTTGGATCTTTCTATGAGACGAATACTTATTACGCCAGTGACAAGAAAAAAGATGACATTGGGTTTTTAATGGAACCTCACCTTGCCTATAGTTCCGGTGGTCAATACAGCATTAGTACCGACTCTACAGTTTCTTATACAAAATATCTATCTAACACCAATCAAGATAATTTTACTTATGATCTGAATCTAAAAAACAATCTAAAAGTTGGTAATGCTTTTCAGGTTTATGTTACTCCCAAAGTAAAATTAATCAGTGAACCAGCATTAGATAAAACGCAAGATCGATTGGAGCGCCAATTCATCGGGGCAAACCTCGGTATGATTTTTGCCAAAGACTCCAGAAGACAATATATTTTTGAAACTCAGTACGAGCAAGAAAGTTTAAGTCAAGCAGAGTACGATCACCTCAACAACCAGGCCATCACTGCAAAGTTGTATTATAAAAAATATTTTTTACCGGAGACCTTTGTTTATTTCGGAGTGAGCGGTGGTACAAGGCAATATCCTGACGGGCTCACAGCGCCAGATTTTAGAGTAAAGTATGATAATCAAAGAATTGAGCCGGGATTTGGTCTCGAAGGGCGTCTCACTAGATATTTCAAAATTAGATCTTATTTTGGTTATTCACTCATTCAATATAAAGCAAAAGGGAATTACCAAGACCCAGTTTACATCCTGGAACTTGAAGAAGAATTATCTCCGAAAGATTTCTTGTTATTGGGTTTAGAGAACACGGCGGAAGATTCTTACTTTACAAATTTCCAACTCAACCAAAAAGTTTACGTAGGATACGGAAGATTTATTGGTGACCAAATCCTTTGGGTTTCAAAAGTAGAATATGTTTACCGTACTTTTTCAAAACCTCAGCGCAGAGACGATCAAAGATTTGTTGCAGATTCTCGCTTAGAATATTCCTACAGTGAAAAATTAAAATTAGAAGCATCTGTCATGCTAGATGTTCTTTCCTCAGATGCCGTGGATCCAGACACTACACCCATAGATCCATCCTCCAGTTATCAAAATATCCGCGCAGGCTTCTACGGAAAATATCTTTTCTAAATTCTGTGCCTATGATCTAGAACCCCGTTTAAACAATGCATGGCAGAAATTGTGTATAAAAAACTATCATATTATTTCAATCATGCTATCGTTTTTAGGTCCATGGG
>JAZKEU010000010.1:50606-80790 GCA_040386775.1 Bdellovibrionota bacterium
TACAAGCTCACGTTAACATCTCAACAGATTTAACTTGGATGAAAGTTAAAGCTTCTACAAAAGAAGATCGTACAAAAATTCACAACCTTGGCGTAACAATTGAATCTGTTCAGGCAGATTACGTGACTGTTCTCGCAAGACCTGCAGATAAAGTAAAGTTAGAAAAAATGGGCATCGTGGATGTGAGCTTTCCATTCTCACCTGATTTAATGGATTTTCCTGATAAAGACTCAAAATTTCACAACTATCAAGAGGTCGTTACGGCTATTGATACTTTGAAGAATACAAACAAAGACATCGTTCAGGTAGAGACAATTGGGAAATCTGTTGAAGGTCGAGACATCATCAACATTAAGATCACAGCAACTCCTGAAAATGAAATCAATTTGCCAGCAATTGTTTTTATGGGAACTCACCATGCTAGGGAGCATGTTTCGACAGAAGTTCCATTGATGCTCGCTCAGTACTTGGTTGAGCAATACAATCTTGGAAACAAAACAATTCAAAACCTTCTCCAAACTAGAATAGTTCACATCATTCCAATGGTAAATCCAGATGGAGTTGAGTGGGATATTTCTTCGGGTTCTTACAAAATGTGGAGAAAAAATAGAATCAAAAACAATGACGGAACAATGGGCGTAGATTTGAATAGAAACTACGGTTACAAGTGGGGCGGCGAAGGATCAAGTAACGATCCAGGTAGCGATATCTATCGTGGACCAGCGCCTTTTAGTGAACCAGAAACTCAAGCGATCAAAAATTTTGTTGAGAACAGAAAGAATATCACAACACTTCTTTCTTTCCACACATACTCAAAATTGATTCTTTATCCATGGGGCCACAAATACGATTCTATTCAAGATGAGGCGGACAGAAAAGTTCACGAGACAATGGGCAAAACTATGGCTCAATGGAATGGATACACTCCGCAAAATTCTTCAGAGCTATACATTACTTCTGGGGATACAACGGATTGGTCTTACGGTGAACACAAGATCATTTCGTTCACTTTTGAGTTGGATCCAGAAAATATGTTTGAAGGTGGATTCTACCCAGGACAAGCCATCATCGACAGCGTATTCCAAAAGAATCTTCAACCTGCAATGTACTTGATCGAAAACACAGACAATCCATACAAAGTATTGGAGCCACAACATAAGAGCTTGGGATTCAACACACCAATATTTTGATTTAATCTTAATGTGTTAAGTTTTACGTTTAGATTTTTTTGCAAAGCCGGGATCAAATCCGGCTTTTGTTTTTTTACAAAGCTTTTCTGCTTTCTTGATTTTATCCTTGGTCACTTTTCGGAGTGGTGTATTGTGAACGATAGCATAGAGCAAAGTGAAAAACTCTGGCGTAAGAGCGGCAGAATGAGTTTTGGAATAGGTGATGCAAAGTTTTTCCCAACCCACTTTCTTTAGGTCTTCTAGTGAGTGGTAGCCCATGGCCTCGAGTTCGATAACTAGTGAAGGTGTGATGTTAAGCACTTTCTTTAATGGCGTTTTAATAATTCCCCCGAACTGGTCACTTCGATAGACTCAAAGTGACCTCAGGAGATACATAAAGCAAAACCCGTGCTCATCGTTTTGGGGGCACTATGACTCTAAGCTAGACTAATTTAAGAAGAATCTTAGTTGATGTTCTCAACTTGGGCGATAAATGGAAGATTTCTGTAGAAGTTTTGATAATCTAAACCGTAACCAACTACAAATTGGTCTTTGATTTCAAATCCAACATGATCCACTTTCAAGGGAACTTTTAAAGCTGCAGGTTTGAATAGTAATGAGGCAGTTGTAACACTTGCTGGTTTTCGTTGCTCGATATTTTTAATCAAGTAATTCATTGTCAGGCCAGTGTCCACGATGTCTTCGATGAGAAGAACATGTTTGCCTTCGATTGGAGTTGCAAGATCTAAAGTGAGTTTCACTTCCCCAGAAGACTTTGTTCCACCATGATAGCTAGAAACTCCCAGGAATTCACAAGATAAGTCCAAGTTGATGGCTCTGATCAAATCTGAAAAGAAAACGAATGAACCTTTCAAAATGCAAACAGCAACCAAGTCTTTATTTCTGAATTTATCAGTTAATGTTTCACCAAGTTGTTTTACGCGTTCGGCGATTTCTTTGTCAGAGATAAGAGATGATAATTTCAGCTGTTCCATTAAAAAGTCCTTTGAGGAATTAAGTATGCAGTTGTGTTCTATCTAAGCTTTTTACACTATCTTCTTTGGAATTGAAAGAGAGTTGTTCTTCAAAAAGTGGGTCAAAACACTGGCGGCAACGGGCTTCATAGGCATCTAGGGCCCCAACAAGGATATCGTCTGTGGATTTCACAGTTCTTTGCGTGCGACAAGCAACTCCGCCGCAGCTCATGCACACCGCATGTTGCTTTGTGACAGTTTCAGCCACAGCCATTAGTTCCGGCATCGGATGGAAGGGACGACCTTTCCAATCAGTATCCAGGCCAGAGATAATCACTCTTACGCCACGATTGGCGAGCGTGGTTGCAACATCTACGATATCTCGTGAAAAGAACTGACCCTCATCAATACCAACCACTCTGGTTGTGTCTTTGACTAATTCTAAAATCTGTTGTGCTGTTTCTACTATGACTGCCTTTGCAGTTTGATCGCTATGAGAATGAATACTGTCGGCGCTGTATCTATCATCAATTTTGGGTTTAAAAATTTGAATTCTTTGACGAGCTAATTGCGCGCGCTTTACACGACGAATAAGCTCTTCTGTTTTTCCACTGAACATACTTCCAACAACGACCTCGATAGATCCGTTCCATGGTGTATGACCGCTGTGAACCGCCATAGATACCTCCGAAGAAAAGATTCTATTCAAAAAAATTGGGTCATTGCAACTATTCTTGAGGAGAATTTGAGGGATTTTCGAATTTAATGATTTGCACAAATTCTGAGGCGCGAGAAAGGAACAATTGTGACTTGTATAGGGTTGACAGAATACTGTTGGGTCTGTCAATGGAGGCTCTTCTCGGAAGTGCATCAATAATGATCAATGTCTGATCGAGCGGGATTTTTTCGTTGAGAGAAAAGGAATTTGTAGAGCTTCCTTCTTGCGTGGCAACTCGCAAGGTTCTCTTGATATTGAGTTTGATTTTTATATCTTTATCGGTGATTTCCTCTATGAAAAAATTCATGTCATAAGTGATAAGTTCGTCGGCATATTCAAAAGTATTGTTGCCATTTTTTAAAGTCACTTCCTCGGGATTTGAAGAAAAAATCGGATTGGCTTGAGGGACTAGATGCCAATTTTGATTTGGTTTTGCATCATTGGCTGCGAGTTGATCAAGGCCGCCTTGTTCTCCGACTGTAAAGCTCACTTGCACTTGATTGAACTTTGCTCGAGGAGCTTCGGTAGTAGCTGCTTTTATTCCTGCTTGGGAATTTGCAGAGTTGGAAACAACCTCTAAAGCCCTTTCGGTTGTCGGCGGTGCTGTGCCCTCAGTTCTTTGAGTAGTAGATCCAGCCATCTTGAGTGATCCAGCGCCTGAGCCAATTTGCGTGCTCTCTTCGATCTCGATTTCAGGAGGAGCAATGGTATTTTGCGCTACGTTTTTAAAGAGAAAAAAGATAGCGCCCACAATGATAAACACAAAAGCGATGGGTTTTAATAAAGACGTTAGTCCAGCTGATAATGCTACCGTCGGTTTGTAATTATCTACGTTTACGCCACACTTAGCGCAAAACTGATCCTTCGGTTGTTCAAACCCGCATTTCGGGCAAGTCATCATCATGATGTCTGTTTCCTTATACTTAACACAGTAAATCATGCCGCTTAATTTGTAAACAAGACTTGACGCAATATTGTTCTAAGGTAAAGTGGGAGTTAGTGGGATGAAGTGGAAATTTGTGGGTTTACCTCAAGTTTCTCTTTGAAGAGAGTCCAAGGATGGACTTTCACCTTCTATAGAGAGGTGGCAACACCGATCTCAACAAAATCCAGGATGGAATATGTTTGTTTTTAAAGGTCGTTTTGATCAAAAACTTGATGAGAAAGGGAGACTTATTCTTCCGAACTCTTTCAGAGGTCAGGACAGCAAAGATCTACAACTTGGTTCGCAGCAGCTCGTCGTTACAAATGGATTTTCAAAAGGGTTTAAGTACCTTGATGTTTATCCTGCCTCAAAATGGAAGATTCTCGAGAATAAGATTTCAAAGCTCTCCTCTCTGAAAGCCGAAGTTCAGGCCTTTCAACGATTTTATTTGTCAGGAGGACAACCGCTCGATCTCGATAAGAACAATAGAATATTGATACCGATGAGTTTACGGAATTACGCAGAACTCGGTGACGAAATCATAGTTGTGGGAATGAACGATAAATTTGAAATCTGGTCTCACAAAATATGGAAAAAGTTCTATGATAAAGTGACTGAGAACTTTGATGAGACATTAGCCATCATTGCTCAACTTGAAGATGCACCAACGGATCGGAAGAAGTGATGACTAATCCAATTCTCCATAAACCCATCATGTATCAAGAGATTCTAAATATCTTTTCTGAGAAAGAGGGATTAAAAGAAAATTTTTTGGACGCCACTTTTGGAAGAGGCGGCCATACCAGAAAAATCTTGGAAGCCTTTCCGACTATCCAAGTGACTGCATTGGATCAAGATCCCGATGCGATCGAGTACGGCACAAAAGAATTTTCGGAATATATATATAACAAAAGATTGAGAATTAAGAAGTCCAACTTCTCAAAGTACGACAACAGTGATTCTGCATCTGGTAACGACATAAGATATGACGGCATAATAATGGACTTAGGCGTGAGTAGCCCACAGCTAGATACACCATCAAGGGGCTTCAGCCTTTATCACGAAGGTCCTCTAGATATGAGGATGGATCCAACGCAAGATCTCTCTGCAAAAGAGATCGTGAACAACTGGGACGAGAGGGATCTTGCGGATCTTTTTTTCAAGTACGGCGACGTGAGAAAGTCTTTTCGCGTAGCTAAGGCTATTGTAAACAAAAGAAACGAAAAGCCATTTGAAACTACGCTGGAGTTGGCAGACGTTATTGCAAAATCTTTGGGTTGGAAAAAGTCCGGACACCATCCTGCTACGGAATGTTTCCAAGCTTTGAGAATTGTCGTGAACGACGAAATGAATGCTACTCATGAGGGCATTTCAAATTTGGTAGAGATGCTAAATTACCAAGGTCGTTTGTTTGTCATCACTTTTCATTCGAGCGAAGATCGTCTAGTGAAAAGACTTTTACTGACTCTCGGCCATATTGGAAAACCTGTTTTTAAAAAAGTAATTCAACCCTCGAAAGAGGAACAAAAAGATAACCCTAGATCTAGAAGCGCAAAGCTCAGAGTCTTTGAGAGGACAGTAGAAGTATGAGATCATCAGTTAAAACCTCAACAGCAATAAAACCTTTTATCAGTGTGGGATTGATCATCTTCACCATGCTTACTGTTGTATTTATGAAAATGGAAGTTCGTAGAGTGGGCTATTCTCTCTTGAAGGACTCAAGAACACACAAGACTCTGACAGAAACAAAGCGTCTTCAAGAGATGACTCTGGCTCAGCTTGTGCGCCCAGAGAGGATCGAAAATATCGCTCAGAAACGTTTATCTCTCCAAAAACCAACAAAGGGACAGATTGTTCAGCTGTCTGGCCAAAAAATTGTTTTGCAGAACTAATTCTTAACTTTGAATTCAATCTGTTTGCTTAAAGTCTAGGATTTTGAATAATTATCTCTTCTAAAGCCTTGATTTTTTACAATCCGCTTAATAATTGCTTAACATACAACACCATTTGTTTAAAATAGATTTCAGTTAGGCAAACACTCAAATCTATGGCTAAAAAAAAGAAGACCGCGCAATCTAAAAAGAAAACTTTAAAAAAGAAATCCATTCTTGTGGATGATCTAAATTTTGTAATGAACAATCTTACATTACCAATTGTGGTTTTGGACAAGAAGGGGCGAGTCAGGCGTTATAACGAATCTTGGAAGGAAATGTTCGGGATTAAAGCGGACAAAGATTACACCAATGAAGATTATTTTGGACTATTAGAATCCTATCAAAAAAGAAACATCTATCTTCCATCGGTTAAAGAAAAAATAGAACAAATATTAAAGAAAGCTATATCTGGAAACCTTAAGCCAAAATTTTTAGAATTTCCAGTGCATGAAAAATGGTTTCTCAGTCATATGCATCCCGTTCAAACAAAAGATGTGCTCGATGGCTTTATTATAACTCATCATGATGTGTCTTTATGGAAGCAAAAGGAGCTGACGCTTCAAAGAGAGAAAGCTGAAACATTTGAAAGTAGTCAAAGAAAAATGTTCTTCTTGGCAAATCTCAATCACGAATTAAAAAGCCCTCTCAATTCTATCATCGGGTTTTCTGAACTATTAAAAGAAGAAATTGCTAAGAACGAGCATTTAGAAGGCTATGCAGGAATGATTGAAAATATAGTTGAGGGAGCGAGCCATCTTAAGAGCATAGTGTTTAGAATTCTCAATATGGCAAAGATCGAATCAGGGACATTAACTTTACAAGAAGAGCGTGTGGCGCCTGCAAAGCTTATCCAATTGTCACTTAATCTCATTCAACCCATGTACCCAACTCGATCGATTCAAGTGGAGATATGTAAGCGAGCAGCTAGAGAAACTCTAAGGTGCGATAAGAATTTAGCAATGGAAGTTTTAATCAATTTGATTGTCAATTCTCTGAAGTTTTCTCACGAACCCATTCGTATTCACTGCACGGTGAATGACAAAAAAAATCTTATTTTCAACGTGATAGATAAGGGCATCGGTATGACGGAAAAGGAAGTGAGCGTTGCCCTCGAACCTTTTGGTCAAAATGTTCGAACTCCCAACGACAAGGACACAGGTTTGGGTTTAGGAGTGCCATTTTGTAATCAAGTCATGAAGCTCCATGGCGGAGATCTCAAGATTCAGAGCGAAAAAGGAAGGGGAACAACCGTTTCCGCTGTCTTCCCACCCGATAGAATTATAGTTTAATTGCGTTTTCAATTCTGCATGGGATCAAGGTCTAGGTTCACCCTTGGTTCTGGTGGTTAGATCTACCTAAAAAACCTCAGTCGAAATAGAATAAAGTAATGAAATTCAGCCAGATTCGCTTCTACATAGTTGTTAGTTTATTGTTCACATTGTTTTCAATTTTAGTCTTAAGAGCTTTCTATATTCAGATTATTCCTAACGAAAGACTAAAAGCATTTCAAGAAAGACAATTCAAACGCGTGGTGACGCTTCAGCCTACGCGTGGAATTATTTTGGATCGTAACAAAAAAGAATTGGCATCATCCATTACCGCTTACTCACTTTTTGCAGATCCATCGATTGTTGCGAAACCCAAACAAGCGGCTATCAAGTTGGGCTGGTATTTGGGTAGATCGGGAAACGCGGTTTATAAACAGATCTCCGATAAAAACAAAAGATTTGTGTGGCTTGATCGCCAGATGACAAAAGAAAAAAGAGACAAGATTGCCAAGCTCAACATCAAAGGCTTGGGTTTTGTGGAAGAATCAAAAAGGATTTATCCGAATCACAATTTACTTTCTCAAACATTGGGGTTTGTTGGTCAGGAAGGACAAGGTCTGGGAGGCCTCGAGGGAAAATTCAATGAGGAGCTTTCGGGTTCACAAAGAAAAATGCTAATTCAAAGAGACGCTAGAGGAAGACCACTGCTTGCAAATGGAAAATTATTTAATGATCAACCCGATGGATCGACCATTGAATTAACGATTGATAGTGAACTTCAATATGTTCTTGAGCAGGAACTAAAAAAATCACTTGTCGAGAATGAAGCTGACACTTCTGTGGGTGTTGTTATGGATGCACAAACGAATGAGATTGTTGCAATGTCGTCTTATCCGGACTTCAATCCCAACGAGGCTTTAGAAGCAGATCCAAATTCTAGAAAGAATAGAGTTGTAACTGATCCTTTTGAGACGGGAAGTACACTAAAGTCTTTTGTGGCGGCAGGTGCTCTTAGAGCGGGACTGTTAGAGCCAAATACAAAATACTATTGTGAAAAAGGTTTAATGAAAGTGGCAGACAGAGTGATCAAGGAAGCAACCCAGGAGCACAAATGGGAGTGGCTAACGGTGAGTGAAATTTTAGCCAAATCTTCAAACATAGGTATGGTTAAAATTGGTTTCCAACTAGGAGCAAAGAAGACAAAAGAAATCTTAGATGATTTCGGATTCGGACAAAAAACTGGAATCACTTTGGGTGGTGATTCGAGAGGGATCATTCCACCAACTCCATGGAGTGAGGTGAGTCTTGCAAATATTTCTTTTGGTCACGGTATTGCTGTGAGCGCATTGCAAATTACAAATGCTTACACAGTACTGGCTAACGGTGGAGTTTTAAAAGAGCCATTATTGGTAAAATCCATAACAGATCCAATGACTGACGACAAAGAAACTTTTGAGGCCCGAAAAATCAGAAGAGTACTTTCAGAAGAGCAGGCAAAGACAATGCTCCTTATGCTCATGGGTGTAACTCAGGACGAGGGAACTGGCGTGAATGCAAGAGTCCCTGGTTTTCCTGTCGCGGGTAAAACAGGGACTGCTCAAAAAGTAGATTCTGAAAAAGGCGGTTACATGAAAGGTGCATACATTTCCTCTTTTGCGGGAATTATTCCGGCAAATGACCCAAAGTATGTGATTTATGTAGCGGTCGATAATCCTAAGAAAAAATATTACGGATCAGAAGTAGCCGCTCCAGTATTCGCAAAAGTAGCTAGCTTCGCCATGAGAAGGTCAGGTATCAGTCCAATTCTCCTCACGGAAGAGAATGTTATTGGTAATCAAACAAAACTAGAGAAAAAAGCCAAAGACATCGTGATGAAATTGGCGCGTGAAGTGAACAAAGACATTCCACAAACGGATGAAGACCGTTTAGTTGGCTTAACTGTTCGTGAAGTGATGGAAAAAACAAGAGACCAAAAAAACGCAAAAGTAAAAATCTATGGAAGTGGTGAGAGCTACAAAGTCACTTCTGAATCCAAAGACGATTCAAAAATTATCAAGGTCTATTTTCGTTAAGAATAAAGTTATTATCAGTAAAGAGTGCTCTCAGAGCTAAGATGTTCTTGTCTAAAAAATTCTGGCTCCGCATTGAAATAGTCCTTACCGGTAGTGTGTTCCAAGGTGACATCGGTCAATATCCACTTTTCATCTATTAAAACTTCATTCCAGGCGTGGAATCCAACCGTAGCTTGACCAACTATAATTCGAGTCGGGATATTGGATGCTCTTAATAGCGCCGCATACAGAGCTGCGTAACCGACGCAAAGATCCGTTTTACGTTGCAACGTATATATTGCCGAAAAATCTCTAGAGTGAATATCTTCATAACTCAGTCCGGTTGAAGCTTTTTCTAAAGATGAGTAGTCATAGGAAATATTATCTTTTATCCAGTCATACAAAGCTTTAGCTTTGTCCAGAGTTGAGGTTTTATTTTTAGTGATTTCAGCTGCTAAGTTAATAATTATTTGCGAATCACTTTCAACATGATGACTGGGCATTAAATCTGGGTTGAGCGTGAGTTCAGATTGAACCTCTAGATCGTCATAGACAATGTAGTTGTCTGATTTTTCACTCCCAGAAGAAGTCTTTGCTAGAAACGATATTTTATAATCGCCAGGACCCTCTCTGAAAAAAACACGCTCAGTCCATCTCCCGGTAAGATCTAATTTTACAATTTGAAAAATACCTTCTTTTGAATTTTCATGAGAAATCTTCAAATAAGCTTTTTTGGCGTTGGGTGGTATTACGCCTGTTAGTGCCAAAGAGTTTAATTCCTTACCGAGTACTTGAATAGAATATTTATCTAGATTTTGTGCATTTGTTGAGGCGGTGCTTACCCTCACACCGGATTGATTTGATAAGCGCAGAGATTTTTGCTGAGTGGCAATTAAATTTTTATTGCCCCTATAATAAAGTTCATTTTGAATAATTTGAAATTTTCTGAACGCTTTAAGGCAATCTGCTGATTGGGTTAATTTGTTCAGCTCTATTTGAATTTCGGAAAATGGAGTGCCTTCTTGAATGGATTTGACTAAGTAATTAGAGACCTTTGATCCACAAGCTGAAGCTAAACTAGAAATTGCTTTTGTCACTTGCAGACTCAACTCAAAGCCAGAAGCTTTCTTTGCATCTCCGGCAGTGAATTGGGCAAGGACAGTATGGATAAAGAGGAATTGAAAAATAATTGATAATAAAATTTGCTTCATACAAACTACTCCGCTGGAAAGAAATTATAGGCATTCCCTAAAACAGTTTTATTATCTAAAGATAGAAAAAAGGCTGAGCAATTCAGGGCATAGGCGAAATTGGTCGGTACCTGTAAAGTACCTACACAAATTAACGCCATCAAAATCAACGTATTGCTTTTAAGTGCACCCGTAATTGCCATAACAATTAAAATGCAGATTTGATACCAGCTGGAACACAGATAGGCTTACGCGTACGCGAGCGAGTTGGTCTCACGAATTTCAGACAATGATTCGGTTTTCGTCTGTGACCGTAGGTTAGATCGATTAAAACAGATTTTCAGCACCGCATCGCTCTTGCAATACCTATGTTCAATTAAACTTATTGAATTATGCATATAGTATATGTATAATATAGGAGTTATTGTGGCACCTACAGTTTTTCGGATTTGGAATTTAAAAGTAATTATTTACCCTAAGGATCATTTTCCTCCTCATGTACATATTTGTGGGCCTGAGGCAGAGGCAAAGTTTGATATGAGATCTTGGGAATGTATAGAAAGTTTTGGGTTTACAGAAAATTCTCTAAAAAAAATTCGTCAATATCTGAAAGAACGAGAGAGCACTCTATGGGAGGTTTGGAATGAGTACCAAGAATAAAAAAATAACTTATGGAAAAGTAGAAATACCCAGTAATGCTTTTGATCCTCAGAATATCAAAGAGCGTATCACGATAATGTTGGATCAAGATATTCTCGATGCCTATCGTAAAAAAGCTAAAGAAACGGGTGATAAGTATCAGTCCTTGATAAACAGAACTCTTAGAGAAACTTTGTCAAAACACCCAAGCTTAGAAAAACGAATTGAGGCTCTTGAGCAAAAAATTAAAAAATTAGGTTAATTACATTTTGAATCAATAGAACGGATTGCGGAGTTTTTGTACTTTTCGCGTAATATAATCTGCACTGCTTGTTTTTGTTTTAGTCTGCCAGCTTTGAGTTCTAAGTAAAGGTCCGTTTCTAATTGAGGCCGGGTGGCTTTTACTTTTTCATGTTCGGGCCATAAATTCTCTGGAGAGTTATCACCGCCAATTGAGAGTGGAATGATGTGATCGATCGTGTACTTATTGCGGCATTTTTCTGGAATATTGTAGAGTTCGTAGAGGGATTTTTTTGTGGAGCTTGAAACGTTTCGTTCGCAGTAGGGGATTTTTTCTTTGTAGCGGTCTTCAGAGTAATCGGGATTCTGTCGGTTGCAGAGCGAGCCTTCAGCCCATTCGGGATTTGGGGTTAAAGGATACGCAAACCCCTGAAAAGAAAAACCAATGGATAAAACTATCCCTAATAAGAATATTTTCATTCCTACCCCTCCCACATCACGGATTGTATGAGAGGCTTATTTTCTTTCCTACGATTTCATAATTTTTAGGCCCAAAGTCTAGTATTACTCATTCTTAGGACAGCCGAAGAGATCTTCTATGAAGATTTTATTTTGGTCGATCACAATTCTACTCACATCCGCAGCTTGCTCTCCTAGTTTTAAAACTTTAGGTAAAAAAACCAATGAACTCGTAGACAACATTGGTTGTAAAACAGCCAAGAGCAGAATGTTTGATGTTCTTTTGGCAGGGTATGACGAAACGGAAAAAATCATCAGAGCAGAAGAACTTGAACCTCTCATCGAAAAAAGAATTCGAGAGACTTGGAAAAATCTATCTGCGGCACAAGCAAAAAATCTAAAAGAAAATATTTTAAATTTTTACAAAGAAATCAATTTCACCCTCAACAATGAAACCCGCCCTAAAATTTTAAAAGAAAGTTTAGCGGCCTTCGAAGTGGGCGTAAAAGATGGCGTTGAGTACGGTGCCTATACCGAAAAAATATCTCAAAAAGTAAATTCACTTTTGGCCTTCAGCCAAGAGCTGAATCTAGATTGTGAAGAACCAGAGCCGGAGCAACCTATCGAAGAGCCAATTGAGCAACCGATAACATCACCGGTGAGCCACGGAAGTCATTTTGCTTTGGCCGTGGCCTATCAAAGTTGTGATGCCCTAGAAAGAAAGCCCATGGGAGATAACGATGCCAGTGTTAAAGGAATTAAAATCACGGGAACACATTCCTCAGGCAGTGGTAAGAAAAGAGAGATCGCCAGTCTTTCTGAAGTTCAATCTTCTCATTATTACATTAAGAATGTGCAATATGAAAAAAATTGTGTGACCGTGGCCAATTCCCCGTTGATTTATGATTACGGAGGAAAGCCTTACACCAAATCTGCTGAACCTAAGGTACTCGATTTTTTTAAGGATGGAGGTACTGGTACAAATGTTTTAGGAATTGATTGTTCGGGATTTGTATTTTCCTCACTTGCAAGTGGTGGCGCAAGAATTTCTGCAAAAACAGACATGAAGGCTTCCCTAGTTCACGGGATTCCGGCGAAAGCATATATGAATCCTTCAGGAAACGGAATGGATTGCATTGAGCCTGCGAAATTTGGTTATAGTCATGGAACTTTAAAGGACGGAGACATCGTTGCGATCTCTGGTCACATTGTGATTATTGATCAAGTAGGAGAAGATCCTTTTGGATTTAAAAAATTAACTAAGGTAAGTGAATGTAATTCTCTAACGTACAAAGATTTTGATTTTGTCATTGCCCAATCGAGTCCTACCAAAGGCGGCATTGGCATCAGTAGAAATACTCCGCAGAGTTATCTGAAAGAAAGTTCAACTATCAGAAATGGATTAGAGTACTACGCTAAACAGAATTGTCTGGCTCATTTTAACAAAACAAATCCAACTATCAGTTATAGCTCGGTCAAAATAGTTAGACATAAAAATACTCAAGAGTGTAGAACGCCTGCCCTAACTTTAAGAAGTCAAGAGTGTGTTCAATCATGTTTTGTAAATTAGAAACCTATAATGTAATTTTTAGGATATCTCTATAGGGTATTATATTTACTTTTTAAAAACCATTTTGCTTTTTTGTCATCAATAAACCTACCCTCACTCTACGCTTGGTCAATAGGCCATTCAGAAAGCTTTGAGGGTAGTTATGTTGGGGAAAATATTTGTTTATTTGCTTTTAATATTGAGTGCTTTTCAATGGACAGAAATATCTCGGGCTGAGACTTTCATACCTAATTCTTTTTCTTGGTATATGATGAACAGGCTTTATCATAATAACTATTCGGATGAGGCTTCAGATTTTTATACTTCCTTGGCTTCGCCTAAAGGCAGTCCGATCCTGCTTTCACGCAAGGAAATTAGAAATGCTTTATTTGAACAGTATACAGCTGAAGGCATTTCCTCGATTGCGCTCAAATCGGAATGGAGAGTAGCTACAGATATCGAATCCGTTTATAATATGAAAAGCGCATACAATATTCATATGACAGCTAAACAAAGAAGCATATTGCCGCCAGTAGAGCGACTCTACAGCGATATACTGATGTTGCTTGAGCTCCACGCCAGGTTGATTAAAGCTAAAGATCTACATCGTCTGTTGGACAGAAAATCCATAGAAAACTTCAGCCAAGAAGTGGCTCTAGCCATAAGTGAAATGATCACAGCCTCAGAGGAGCACTACAAAAGATCAAAAATTCGTTGGCCCATTTTTAATTTGGGTAATGATTACCGAATCAATTTTCTAAAAAATGGCATTGGTATACAAGAGGCGGCGCAAGAATTGTTTGTAGGATCCTCTACACTTCGATTTGAAATAGAGAAGATCCTCTTTGTAAATGATGAATTGCTTGAGGAAAAGATAAAGGCCGCGGAAGAAACGAGACTTACAGTTTACAGAATTCTTGGCGTCCTCAGTAAAAAGAAGAGATCAAGCGCTCAATTAAGCGCTCTGTGTAAATCCTTATTCCGTTAATCGCAGTCTGAATTTCCTTTTTTAAGTTGAACTGGAGTTTTCTTAGTCTTCAAGATAAGTGCGATGGCGTCTTTTTGTGACATTTGATTATCTCTTACGGCCATGAAGACTTCCTCTTCTAAATATAGGCGAGTAGCTTTTATGTTTTTGTGTTCTGGCCATAGGTTTTTTGCAGTGTTATCACCACCAATTGAAAGTGGGATGATGTGATCAATCGTGTATTGGCCTCGACATTTTTCTGGAACTTTATAAAGGTCGTAGAGTTCTTGTTTTAATTCCCACTCCACGTTTCTTTTGCAGTATGGAATTTTTTGAGCATAGCGATCTGTTTGATAATCAGGATTTTGCTTATTGCAGAGAGAGCCTTGAGCCCATGCTGGATTTGGTACCAGCGGATAAGCTTGAGATTGAAGTGTGATTGTAAGTAAGAATAGCCCCAGCAGAATTGATTTCATTAGCCCCCCTTTGAAATCTGAATATTTAAATTGCCCCAATTTGACTTGGCACAGTCTAGTTATTTTAGTGAGTGTTTTTCAAGAAAATACTGTTAAAATTTATCAATAAATGTAAATCGCAAAAATAAAAGAGCTATGAGAATAACTAAAATATGAATATTACTGATCTTTTTATAAAATATCCAAACACAAAACCTTGCCAAGATCATCGAATTTTGGAGGCTGGAGATATATTTGTTGCCATCAAAGGAAGCACTTTTGATGCTCACGGGGTGCTCCATGAAGTTATAGCAAAGAATCCTGCGGTTATCGTGGTTCAAGATTCTAGCGCCTTTAGTAAAGGTTCGGCTGCCAAAGATTTTAAAGGTGAAAAAATCATCGTTCAGAATTCCAGAGCTGCTTTCGACCAACTTTGCCACGCCTATTTTGGTTCTCCTTCACAAAAACTTTTTTGTGTTGGAGTCACTGGAACAAACGGAAAAACTACGACTTCACATATGGTAGAGTTTGCTCTCAATCAATTCAATTTAGGTACAGGAGTGATCGGAACCATCGATCATCATTATGCCGGATCTTCTTTAAAAGTAAAAAAATGGGAAACAAATTTGACAGCTCCTGGTAGTTTAGAGTTTTACTCTCGATTAAGAGATTTTGTAGAGCTCGGAGCGAAAGCCTTATCTGTAGAGGTTTCAAGCCACGCCATTGATCAAGATAGAATGAGCTCTTGTGAGTTTGATGTAGGAATTTTTACGAATCTCACGCGCGATCACTTAGATTACCATGGTGATATGGAAAAGTACTTTAAAGCTAAGGAAAAATTCTTTACAGAAATTTTAAAAAATTCTCCTAAAAAATCAAAGTACGCAGTCATCAATCAAGACGATCCTTACGGTAGGCAGATTCAAATTCCAAAAAATGTACAAAAAATCTCCTACGGCGAAAAGAACTCCGATTTGACTTATGAAATTCTAGAGCAAAGCTTTGCCGGTCAGAGATTAAATATCAATTACCAAGGGAAAAAATACGCTTCGCAGATTCATCTGTCAGGACAGTTTAATATTTTAAATTACCTAGCAACTCTTGGGGTTTTGCTTGCTAAGCAAATGCCTCTATCAAAATCGATTGAGATTTTTTCAAACTTTACAGGAGTTCGCGGAAGACTTGAAAAAGTTGCGAACAATAAAGGCATTCATGTGTTTGTAGATTACGCACACACACCGGATGCTCTAGAAAATGTTTTAAAAACATTGGGAGAGATTAGGAAAGAGAGTAAGAACGATAAAAAAATCATTACTGTTTTTGGTTGCGGGGGTGATCGCGATAAAGGGAAGCGTCCAATTATGGGTGAAATTGCTTCTAGAATGTCTGACTTTGCCGTGATCACTTCGGATAATCCAAGAACAGAGGATCCTGCGCAAATTATAAAAGACGTTGAAGCAGGATGTGCCGGTCGCAAAAATTATGAAATTGAAGTCGATCGTAAGAAAGCCATTGAAAAAGCTCTGAATATTGCAAAAAATGGAGATGCAGTCCTCATTGCTGGCAAGGGTCATGAAGACTACCAAATCGTAGGCCTTACAAAGCACTACTTTGATGATGTGGAAGTTGTAAAAGAATATTTAAGCAAATAAATAAGGAAGAATAAATATGGCTGATCAATTTTTCACAGTCGATGAATTAGTAAAAATGACTAAAGGAAAACTCCTTCAAAAACAAGATTCTTTTGTTTACGGTATTTCCACGGATTCCAGAACAATACAAAAAGGCGATTTATTTATTCCGCTTAAAGGTGAGAACTTTGATGGTCACGATTACGTCGCTCAAGTGGTAGAGAAGGGTGCGGCGGCCGCCCTGGTTTCTCAAGACCTCAAAGAGAAAGTCGGAATCACTCTCATAAAAGTGGACGATACTCTAAAAGCTCTTCAAGACATGGGATCGTCCTATAGACATGCATATCCTTTTAAAATCATCGGTATCACGGGTTCGAACGGAAAAACCACTACAAAATTTTTCACCGAGAAAATTCTTTCCCAACAATTTAGAACATACGCTTCTCAAAAAAGCTTCAACAATCACTTCGGAGTTCCCTTGACCCTTCTTGCATTAAAGCCAGATACGCAGTTTGGAATTGTAGAGATCGGGATGAATCATGCGGGAGAAATTTCTGCTCTTACAAAAATGGCAGATCCCGATATTGCACTTGTGACAACCGTAGGGCGTGCGCACTTAATGGATTTTGATGGAGTGGAAGGAATCGCCAAAGAGAAAAGCGATATCTACAGAAAATCTAGAGGGGATAATATTAAGGTTTTCAATCTCGATAATGATTCTACGGCCGAAATGTATAGAGAGTTTAAAGGTCAAGGACATGCGATTACTTTTTCTTCAGTCAAGAAGGATGTCGATGTTCATTTTGAATTAAAAGAAATGGGATTGGAGCACTTAAGAATCACAGGAGCAATCAAAGGTGTTCCTGGTGAAGTCGTGATTCCTGTATTTGGAGCACACAATGTGATAAACCTTATGGGTGCCGCAGGAATTGCACTTGCAGCAGGCATGACTCCGGAAAATATTTGGTCAGCACTTCCTAGTTGTCAAACCGTGTGGGGGAGAAACATGCTGGTTCATCTAAAATCAAAAGCAAATTTGATTTTTGATGGCTACAATGCAAACCCCGACAGCATGAAGGCTCTCGTCGATAATCTTTCGCAGCTTACAGTAGATGGAAAAAAAATTGTTATCCTTGGGGATATGCTCGAGATGGGTGAGCAGGCCGATGAGCTTCACTCTGAGCTTGGAGAATTTATTGGTAGAAAAGGATTCGAGGTGGTTTGGTTTCTTGGACAGTTTTCGAAGTCTTTTGAAGCGGGAATTAAGAAGTCTCAATATTCAAAAAACTTATTTATATCAAATGGTTATGAAGAAAGTCTTGCAGTCAAAGTCGCATCTATGGTAGAACCTTCAGATATTGTTGTTATGAAGGGATCTCGAGGTGCGCGACTTGAAAAATTAGTTCCGCATTTTCAGCCCGTCAATTGGAACGTTTAAGATGGAACGACCAAATCATAACAGGTGAATTAATTTTTACATCTTGGGATACGGAATTTAAATGTTATACAAATTGCTCTACGCTCTGGCTGAAGATATCTCTGCTTTTAACGTTTTCAGATACATCACATTTAGAACATTTATTGCATTCTTGACCGGATTTGGTCTTTGCATTTTTTGGGGACCATCTTTCATCAAAAAATTAATTAAAAAGCAAATGAATCAATCCATTCGTGATGACGGACCAGAAAGTCACAAGAAAAAAGTTGGAACCCCAACCATGGGTGGAATCTTAATCTTAGCGTGTATTTTTATTCCAAGTCTTCTTTGGACAGATCTTTTAAATCCGATGGTTCAAGCCATTCTTGTTATTACACTCGGATTTGCGTTGATCGGTTATGCTGATGACCAAATGAAAGTAAAAAAGAAGAATACAAAAGGTGTTTCTGGAAAAGTGAGACTCGGTTTAGAGTTTTTGATTTCTGGAATCGTGATTGCTTGGCTTATTTACAGTCATGATTTTTCTACGGAAGTTTATGTTCCATTTTTTAAGGACGTCGTTTTTGATTTAGGTTGGGCTTACGTCGCTTTCGGAGCACTCGTGATTGCTGGTTGCGCGAACGCGGTGAATTTGACAGACGGACTGGATGGATTAGCTATTGTGCCGGTGATTGTGGCTGCTGGAACTTATGCGCTTTTCGCGTATGTTGCGGGTCACTACAGCCTTGCGCAGTATTTACAAATTCCATATATTCCAGGCGTTGGCGAGATCACTCCAATAGCTGCGACAGTGATAGCAGCAGGCTTAGGATTTTTGTGGTTCAACACATATCCGGCACAAGTATTTATGGGAGACATCGGATCTCTAGGTCTTGGTGGATTCATTGGAACCATTGCGGTGTTAACTAAAAACGAATTGTTGTTGATTATTGTGGGAGGAGTTTTTGTTGCCGAAGCTCTCTCTGTGATAGGGCAAGTGGCATCATTTAAATTAACAGGAAAAAGAATTTTTAAAATGGCTCCTCTTCATCATCATTTTGAATTGAAGGGAATTGCGGAACCGAAAGTAATCGTAAGATTCTGGATTGTTGCAATCATCTTGGCCGTTTTAAGTTTAAGCACTCTAAAATTAAGATAAAGAAAAGTGAAACTAGCCAGAGGCTAGTTTCACTTGAAATATAAGGTAGGTATATTATGAAAGACGTAGCTGGCAAAAAAGTTATGGTCGTAGGACTTTCTTCAACCGGGGTAGCGTTGACAAAGTTTTTAGTGGAAATGGGCGCAAAGGTTACGGTGAGTGATCACAAATCTCCGGCGGAGCTTTCACAGGCATTAGAAAAAATCGATAACTTAGAATTGGAATATGATCTTGGTGGTCACACTCCAAAGTTATTGCTAGAGCAAGACATGATTATCTTGAGCCCGGGAGTTTCACCCGAGCTTAAAGTATTTGAGTACGCTCGCAAGAACGGAAAAAAAGTGACTGGCGATATCGAGTTCGCCGCACAATTTATCGAAGAACCAATCATCGCCATCACGGGTACAAACGGTAAGAGTACAACATGCAAATTGGCTGAGTTGATGCTGACGGAATCAGGCGTAAAAGTTTGGTTGGGTGGAAACTTCGGTACGCCACTCATCGAGTACGTGCGCAACAAAGAAAAAGCTGACGTTGTTATCGTTGAAGCTTCATCTTTTCAATTGGAACACGTTGATACTTTCAACCCTAAGAATATCGTTTTCATGAACATCGGTGAAAACCATCTCGATCGTTACAGATCTATGGATGAATACGTTGGTGCAAAAAGAAAATTATTTAGAAATACAAACCACAACACAACAAGCGTGTTAAATGCTGATGACAACCGTGTGGTGGATCTTGCGCGTGATCCAGTTGTTCAGCGCGGAAGAATTTTCTACTTCTCTAGAAAAGTTGCTCTTGAGCCACAGATTATGAATATTGGTGGTGCGGTTTTAGTGGCGAATAGAGAAATTAAAGTGAGAGTGGGACCAGAAATAGAAACTTACTCTACAGCAAACCTCAAGATGAGAGGAAAGCATGCCGTGGAAAACATTATGGCAGCGATTCTTACAACGAGAGATTTTGGCGCAAAACATGAAGCCATTCAAAAAGTCATGGACAGTTTCCAGGGCCTTGCACATCGTATTGAATACGTGCGTAAAGCTGGCGGAGTGATGTTCTACAATGATTCAAAAGCCACCAACGTTCATGCTGTAAAACGTGCTTTGGATTGCTTTGATGAGAACGTGATTCTGATTATGGGTGGTAAGGATTCAAATCTTGATTTCACGGAACTTCAGACGCCGATCCGCCAAAAAGTCAAAAACTTGATCTTGGTCGGTGAAGCAAAAGAAAAAATCAATCGCGATCTTGGAGACTTCTCTGAGACGTTCTTGATAGGAACTTTTGAGGAAGCCGTACTCTTGGCTTACCAAAAGTCTAGGATAGGGGATACAGTTTTACTATCTCCTGGTTGCCCAAGCTTCGATACATTTGATAATTATGTAGAGAGAGGCAATTACTTCAAGAAGTTGGTAAGTGAATTTTCTTAAAAAGAGTTTTTTAGAATTAGATCGGACAATGCTTTTAACGATTCTGACACTGATTGGTGTCGGGATCATCTTGGTATACAGTTCGAGTTTTATTTTCGCCATCGAGTCGCGTAACGATGGTTATTTTTATTTCAAGAAACAATTGATGTTTTCGGTGATTGGAATTGTGGCGCTCTTTGGAGCGGCGACGGTTCCTTTCAGTCTTGTCCGTAAATTTGGATTCTTAAGTTGGCTATTTTTTGGTATCTTGATTTGTCTTACTCTCATTCCGGGAATTGGGGTGAAGTCCGGAGGGGCAATCAGATGGATTCACATGGGCGGAGGAATTTATTTTGAACCTTCTGAGTTCTTAAAGGTTTCTCTTCCGCTTTTGATGGGCTATTTGATTTCAAAGTTTGATCAATCAGAAAATAAATTAAAAACATTTCTTCTTTCATCGCTTTTATTTTTTCCGCTGCCAGTTTTATTAAAGCAACCTGACTTTGGTAGCTTTGCAGTGTGCTCGTTTGTAATCTTTGCACTTCTTTTTACTTTTGGACTTCGTTGGTTCTGGGTGATCTCAGGAAGTATCGTAGCCTCGATGAGTTTCTATGCATTGGTGATGCAGGTTCCTTACAGAAAAGCGCGCGTGATGGCGTTTATGGATCCATGGGCTGCGATCGCAACCGGCGGATACCAAGTGATTCAAAGTTTACTCAGTTTTTATACAGGCGGACTTTTCGGATCAGGTCTTGGTCAGGGCCAAGGAAAACTTTTCTTCTTACCCGAGGCGCACACGGATTTCATATTCAGCGTTTTGGGAGAAGAAACAGGTTTCGTTGGAGTGATGATTCTTTTTTCCATCTACGCATTCTTAATGTTTAGAGCTTTCCAGATGACTGCAAGATTAAAAGATCTCAAAGCCCAAGTGATGGCCATGGGCCTTTGTTTGGTGTTCACAGTTCAAGTTCTGATCAACCTCTGCGTGGTCTTTGGCTTAGTTCCAACAAAAGGGTTGGCTCTGCCATTCTTAAGTTACGGCGGAAGTTCATTGCTAGCATCATGTATCCTTTTTGGACTTCTTCTTAACATTCAACGCACCTACCAACCAAAAGGCGCTTAGTCGCTTTTGGCGACTAGGTGAATCAAAATGTCTTTTTCCAAACGCGTTTATTTAATTTATATTCTTTTCTTTTCATTGCCTTGTTAATTACGCATCTTTGTTCTTCTGAATATATATTATTCATTTGATCTAGGAACTTCTTAGGGTCTGATTCAATAACGTTTTCGAAAATTTCATTATTAACGATGGGTATGTTGAAAGTATTTTTTTCTAATGAATGTTTTATTGTAGAGTAAGGATAAAGATCCACTCTACTGCATAAATTCACGGCTATAGGGTTTTGATAAACATATCTTATTGCCTGCAAATAATAGTGTTCATTCTTTATGATTGTTGCCCGGTATTGCCCTCCGAATACATGGTTGCTTCTTTCGGAAGCGGCATTGATAGATTTGCTCACACCGGTGATTAATCTGTTCATAATTTTTGAAAGATTATTATCAGGAGTTGAGGCTATCATGTGATAGTGATTATTCATTAATACGAATGCATGAATCTTTAAATTATATTTCTTTTCTACTTTTATTAAATGATGAGTAAAGATACGCCAACAATCTTGAATCGGTATATAAAACCATTCTGAGTTATTGGATTTTCCATATATATGGAACGGATAAATGTCTGAGTACTCAAGTTTTTTTCTAGCCATACTCCTTAGTTGTGCAAAGGCAGTGCAAGGCTGAAATTGATGTATTTTGCAATTGGGCATTTAAATGTCCGAAATTGGGACGATGACTCCGATAGTCGCCAAAAGCGACTAAGCGCCTTTTGGTTCTTGATCATTTTTGGGGTTGCTTTCATACTTTGATTATGAAAAAGACGATCTTTATTGCTGGTGGTGGCACTGGTGGACATATTTATCCGGGATTGGCGATAGCGCAGGCGCTGCAGAAAGAAGACCCTGGTCTTGATATACGTTTTGTTGGAACCTCTTATGGTTTGGAAAAGAAAATCATTCCTCAAAATAATTTTCCTCTTCATCTGATCAATATCGGCGGACTGAATGGTGTTCCTTTTTTCAAAAAGATTTTAGTTTTCTTAAAATTTCCAATCGCATTTTTTCAATGTGTTTATTTGATTTTAAAATATCGACCTCTGTTTGTTTTTGGTGTTGGTGGATACTCTTCAGGCCCTTTTGTTTTGACTTCGGCACTTTTAGGAAAACCTACAGCACTTTTTGAATCCAACGCTCATCCCGGGATTACCAATATTATTCTTTCTAAATTTGTAAAAGTGAGCTTTACGCTATTTGAAGAATCAAAAAATTATCTTAAGACTAAAATTGTAGAAACCTTTGGTTTTCCTGTGCGTAATAATATGGCGCTTGCTCCAAGAAGAGATAATAAAAATCTTAGAATTTTAATCTTTGGAGGGAGTCAAGGTGCGCGTGGAATTAACATCACAGTATCGAATGCACTCAATAAATTTCCAGAAGAGTTGAGTGACGTTGAATTTGTCCATCAGACAGGAAAAGTAGATTTTCCAACTTACAAAGATACCTATGCCAATAAAAAAAATGTAAAGTGTATGGAATATCTTGATCCTATTAAAAGTTATTACGATTGGGCGGATTTGATTTTCTGTAGAGCGGGAGCATCAACGCTTTCAGAATTAGCAGCTTGCGGAAAAGCAGCTGTCTTGATTCCATTCCCATTTGCAGCGGATGATCATCAAAAGAAAAATGCAGAGAGCATGGTGAATCGCAAAGCAGCAGAAATGATTCTGCAAAAAGATTTTACGGCAGAAGCATTTTTGAAAACAGTATTGGATTTTAAAAACAAACGCGAAAAAATATTAGAGCTTGAAAAAAACATTCAAAAAACCTATATCCCTAATGCAGCTCAAAATATTGCAAAGTACATCTTAAGGAAATCATAATGGTTCTATCAAGATCAAAATTTCATTTCATCGGCATTGGCGGAATCGGAATGAGTGGACTCGCAGAACTTCTGCACAATATGGGAGCAACGATTTCAGGCAGTGATGCTTCTGAAAACGAACAAATTCAAAAATTAAAAAAACTAGGGGCTACAATTTATAAAGGCCATTCGAAAGAGAATGTGGGTGAAGTGGACACGGTGGTTTACTCCAGCGCTATTCCATCTACAAACCCAGAGCTTATCGAAGCTAAATCTAGAAAAATTCCTATCATCTCAAGAGCAGAAGTTCTTGGTGAAGTGATGAGACTCAAAAGAAGTATCGCCGTTGCTGGCAGTCACGGTAAGACCACAACGACGAGCATGACAGCAAGTATCTTTATCAATGCGCAGGTGGATCCTACGGTGGTGGTAGGTGGAAGATTGGATTTGATCAAGAGCAATGCTTTCCTCGGAAAAGGCGAGTGGTTGATCGCGGAGGCAGATGAAAGTGACGGAAGCTTTAAAAGGCTTTCACCTGAAATTTCCATCATCACAAATATCGACGACGATCATATGGATCACTATAAGACTTTTGATAATTTGCAAAAAGCATTCAAGGAATTTGCAAATTTAATTCCTTTTTATGGTTTCTGCGTAGTGATGGGCGATGATGTAAGAACTAGAAAATTATTTGAAAATTTCGATAAGAGAATTTTATTTTATGGGTTCCATGAATCCAATGATTTTTATCTGACGAAGGAATCTTCAAATGGGGGAATGGCTTATACCATTCATCATGATGGAAAAAAACTTGGCACCTTTCAGCTGAGAATTCCCGGGGAGCACAACGCTCTAAACGCCCTTTCAGCCTTCATCGTAGCATATAGATGTGGAATCGCAGCGCAGAAGTGCATCGAAGGTTTAGAAAAATTCCAAGGAGTCGACAGACGATTCCAGAGGCTTGGCGAAAAGAATGGCGTTGAGATCTATGATGACTACGGACATCACCCAACAGAAGTGAAAGCAGTTCTTAAAGCTTTTAAAGAAAAATATCCGAAGGCTACTATCAAGGTGGCCTTCCAGCCACACCGATACTCTAGAACTCAAAGTTCTTGGAGTGATTTTTTAAAAGCTTTCGATGATTGCGATGAACTTTATCTTTTGGATATTTATGCTGCAAGTGAAGCGCCTATAGAGGGCATCACTTCTCTGAAACTTTCGCAAGAAATCAAACACAAGCACTGCGAATACATCGGTCACGTGGATAATGTTCTAGAAAAAATGCTAAAAGCAAAACCGGGCGAAGTATTTGTGACTTTAGGAGCCGGCGATATCTACAAACAAGGTAGAAAGTTTTTAAACCTTTAGAGATATCAGGAGGTATTCCGTGATCGATTTTCAAGAAAATGTTCCTCTAAAAAATTACACTTCTCTAAAAATCGGTGGACCGGCGGAATTCTTTTTCTCTCCAACAAATGTAGAAGAATTAAAAACAGCGATTGTTTGGGCCAAGCTTCATAAGCACAATATTACTTTGCTTGGCGGCGGCACAAATACTTTAGTTAGTGATGAAGGCGTTAAAGGGCTTGTCATCAACATGAGAAAGTACACAGGTATTGAATCCTTCGTCGAAGATGGAAAAGTGCATATCGAAGCCAAAGGCGGCAGTCCGAAAACTTTACTCCTTCGTGAATTTCTAAAATACAAACTTCAACCTTCAGAATTTTTAGCAGGACTACCTGGAGATGTTGCGGGTGGCGTGGTGATGAACGCAGGCATTGGCGAATTAACAATTCAGCCTAGAGAATTTTGTGAAATCATCGAATGGGTGGAAGTTTTAAGAGACACCCAAGTTGTAAGAATTGAAGCCAAAGATATTCAGTTTTCATATAGAAAATCAAAAGGCTGGCAGCCAGGAATCATTTCCAAGGTGGGATTTGTGTGGCCCAATCAACCTGATGAAACGGTAATGGATCGTGTGAAGGCTTTGAATAAAGCTAGAAATGTAAAACAACCTTTAGAGTTTCCAAATGCAGGCTCAGTATTCGTAAATCCCCCAGGGCATAAATCAGGAAAACTCATCGAAGAGTGCGGACTTAAAGGTTACAGGTTTGGAGATGCGCAGGTTTCGGAAAAGCATGCTAATTTCATCATCAATTTAGGAAATGCGAAGGCCACAGACGTTTTACAAGTCATCAAGCATGTTCAAGATACAGTCCTAGAGCACAAAGGTGTTTCCCTTCATCCTGAGTGGGTTTTGCTCGGTTTTTAGCCGTGTTTTTGTAATCTTCATAAAAAATCGCATTTCTTAATTTATAGAGTTGAATAACGTTTTTTAATATTGCATAAACTCTCAGGATGTTAACTCTAAGATCTGAAATAACATTAACCAAGGGAGATAATATGAATAAAATAATTTTTTCTTTAACTGTTCTTTTGAGTTCTGTAGCAATGGCAGATCACCATTTGCAATCCGCAATGGAATCAAACCAAAAGTTGAGTGAATCGGTTTATAGTTTGATGTTTGCTAGAGGTATGGTTTGTAATTTGACGGACACGGTTCAGATGGTATCAGAAATCGGTAAAACTGATAAGGCGCCAAGCAACCCTAAAAATGTTTGGAGACAGATTGCTTTCTGTTACGAAAATGATGCTTTAATGGATGCCGATAAAGAATTGCTAAAAAAAGGTGATGTTAGACTTGGTAGCTTAACTCCCAACGCAATTTTAGATGTGACTTATGAATCCGAAGGAAAAGTATTAGATATTTCTATTAAGTAATAATTTGAGATTGTAGGGAGACGCCAAAATAGAAAAATCTCTCAAGCAATATGGTATGGAATAAACTGTAAAATCCGTTGGGTGGATTTTTAAAAAAACTCATAATTCTACTCGCTCATAAGTTGAAAAGGAGTGTGTCTCATGTTTTTGATAGTATCATATGATACTATCATTATTTTCTAGTAAATAATGGGTCCAAGGTCCAGTTCGTGGTCAAAGAAGCACCATGCGAGTGCTTCGAAGAGGTTTCAATACTAAAATGGTTTTGTGAAGAAAACCTTACTGAAAATTTCTCTATGCTTAGTTATTGCTGCTGGATGTGTTCTGGGCGGATATTCGCTATATAAAAGCTCTTTGTTTCATTTAGAAAAAATCAACTATACCTACGAGATAGAAAACTCGTATATTGCATTCTTAAAGCCACAAATTGAAAAACAATTAGATACACAAATTGGAGCTTCGATTTGGGAAATTGATATTTTTGGTTTAGAAAAAAAACTAGAAAATTTACCTTGGATTCAGAACGTAGTGATCTCAAGACAGTTTCCAAACGAGCTATTTATCAGTGTTCAGCCAAAAAAAATTATCGCCAACATTATGAAATCCCCGTCCAAGGTCCAGCCCGTAGCCTACGATTCTTCTCTGCTTACGGATGTGGAAATTACGAAGGCTCCGCTTGTGCCAATCCTCTCGAGCAATGCCTTTGCAAAAAGTGAAGATCTTAGAAAAAAAGCATTAGATCTTTTGCGCGAATTACCTATGGAAGGATCATTTAGTTTTGATCAAGTTTCAGAGGTATATCCCTTCAAAAATGATGAATTTCAAATCTTACTGAAAAACTCAAAAGCACTGGTGTTGATCAACACCGAAAATGTTCCTCTCAAGGCCGCACGAATTTCCAGAGTCATTGACTACATGGATCCTGCTGAAATGAAAGGCCGTGTCATCGACTCAAACTTCTCAAAAAAAGTCCTTGTCAGGCCGCGTAACCACCGCTAGCCTTTTAGGTAAGGACAATAGTCCTTACTCGCTTCAAGGATGAGTAAACTAACGTAATTTAAAGCCTTTAGTAAACTTCAGGCTAGGTTACGAAAGCTAGCGAGGTGATAGCCCACAACACGCATATCTGTATTTGCACACGATTTACGCAAACTTGTCCTTCGTGCAAATTCAGTGACAACAAAGAGGAGCAGGGCTTGAAGACAAATTTAAAGGCAAACAGTTCTAACGAGACAATCATCGCCGCACTCGACATTGGTACAACCAAGGTTTGTATCTTGATCGCGGCAATCAAAAATAATTTACAGCAAAATAATTCACTTAAAGAAAGCTCCATTGATATCATCGGTGTAGGTACCGCTCCTTCTCACGGTTTGAGAAAAGGTGTTGTCGTGAATATCGAAGCCACGACGGAAGCAATCAGAAGAGCGCGCGAAGAAGCGGAGCTGATGGCGGGAGTTGAGATCGAAGAAATTTGGATCGGCGTAGCGGGAAGTCATATTAAATCTTTCGACTCTCGCGGCATGGTTGCTCTCAGAAAACAAGAAGTAGAAAAAGAAGATATCGCGAGAGTACTCGAAGCAGCAAAAGCCATTGCGGTCCCTCACGACAGAGAAGTTCTGCACGTTATCCCAAGAGAATACAAACTGGATGACCAGGACGGAATCGCTGATCCCATCGGAATGAGCGGAGTGAGACTTGAATCACAAGTTCATATCGTGACCGCTAGCAAATCGGCCTTACAAAATATTTTAAAATGTTCAGAGAAAGCAAACTTGAAAGTGGCCGGCGTTGTTCTACAGCAACTGGCTTCTGCACAAACAGTTTTAAGTGAAGACGAAAAAAAATTAGGCGTTGCTGTTATCGACATGGGTGGCGGAACAACAGATCTAGTGATTTATGTTCAAGGTAGTGTTGCATACACATCCAGTCTTCCGGTGGGCGGAGCCTTCGTCACGAATGACGTCGCGGTGGGGTTGAGATGTCCACAAGTGAATGCCGAAGAATTAAAAAAGAAATATGGTTGCGCTCTCGCAAGCTTAGTTGATCCGGCAGAATCCGTTGAAGTTGAAGGAGTTGGTGGCAGAAAGCCAAGAGCCGTACTCAGACAACATCTTTGTGAAGTAATTGAGCCGCGTGCGGAAGAGATCTTAAGTTTTATCAATAACGATATCGTAAAAAGCGGCTACGCAGATATGATCGGCTCAGGGTTAGTGGTAACGGGTGGTGCAAGCCAACTTGATGGCCTCATCGAAATGGGAGAATTTATGTTAGATCTTCCAATCAGAAGAGGACTTCCAAAAGGAATTGGTGGTTTAACATCGGCTGTACAGTCTTCTAGTTTTGCAACTGCTGTAGGATTAATCCTTCACGGTGCAGAACACACAAAGAATCGCTCTCAAAAAACTCGCACAAAGAAGAGCGGCGAAAACGATATGATCAGTGGTTTGGTAGAAAAATTTAAAACACTCATGAATGATATATTTTAGGATTTAGTTTTTAAAAGTTATTAATTATTTACTACTCGCCACAGCGAGTAGTGCGACCGGAAGGGGAATGACATGTTTGAACTAGAGGAAACTCCAAATTTTGGTGCTTCTATTAAAGTAGTAGGCGTAGGCGGCGGCGGAAGCAATGCTGTCGAAACGATGATCGCAAGTGGAATGAGAGGCGTAGACTTCGTTACTGCCAACACAGATCATCAAGCGCTACTTGCTAATAAGTCTGATGGAAAAATTCAATTAGGAAAAGATTTAACTAGAGGTTTGGGCGCAGGCGCAAATCCAGAAATTGGGAGAAGAGCTGCGATCGAATCGTACAATGAAATCGTTGAACGTCTCGAGGGGGCAGACATGGTATTTGTCACTGCCGGTATGGGCGGTGGAACAGGAACTGGCGGAGCTCCCGTAGTAGCAAAGATCGCTAAAGAACTTGGCGCTCTTACGATCGGTGTGGTCACAAAGCCTTTCACTTTCGAAGGTAAAAAAAGAAACCGTCACGCAGATCAAGGTATCGATGAATTAAGAGCAAACGTAGATACTCTAATCGTGATTCCTAACCAAAAACTTTTAACAGTATCTGCGGAGAAAACTCCACTTCTTGAAACTTTTAAGAAAGCAGACAACGTTCTTCTTCACGCAGTTCAAGGTATCTCAGACCTTATTAACATCAGAGGATTGATCAACCTAGATTTCGCAGACATCAGAACAGTTATGGCGAACAAAGGTATGGCGTTAATGGGAACAGGTAGGGCGTCTGGTGAAAACCGCGCGATCGAAGCGGCAACAAACGCAATCTCATCTCCACTTCTAGAAAATGTTTCTATCGATGGAGCAATGGGAATCATCATAAACGTAACTGGCGGACCGGATTTATCACTTTACGAAGTTAACGAAGCTTCAACACTTATTACTGAAGCTGCGGATGAAAACGCCGAAATTATCTTCGGTGCAGTTATCGATGAAACTTTAACTGACGAAGTAAGAGTGACTGTGATTGCGACTGGATTCTCACAGGAATCTAAGCTGCAAGCTAATTCTCAATACAACCAAATCAAAGCAATGGCAGAAGCACAAAGCTTCCTGCAAAACCAAGCAGGTTTTCAAACTCCTGCTCCACAACAGCAAATGCAACAGCCTCAAGCGTACACGTATCAACCAGCAGTGGAAGTGATTCCACAAGCTCCGGTTGCTCCGCACTACTTTGAGCAACCAGCTCCGCAAGCTGCTCCGATGAGTTTTCAACAACCGATCCCTGCGCCCGTAATGCAACCGCAAGCACCGATTGCAGAACCGATTCCTGAAATTTTTGAAACTCCAGTTTACGAGACAGCTCCACAAGCTCCAATAGTTGAAGAAAAAACTGCGGAAGTTGGAAGTTTGTCTGAAGCAGAAATAGAGAATATGCTTCCTAAAGATAAACTTTTAGCAAAAGCACGCGCTTATCGCGAAAAGCAAATGCAAGAAGCAGGATTGACTCAATCTAGAGCTTCGGGAAACCATCCGCAAACTCAACCGAAGAAAACATTCGAACAAATGAACTTCGAAGAGCTGGATAAAAATCCAATCGAGAAAGCTCGTCAGATGGCAAGAGGAGTGACATCTCCATTTGAACAGAACTTGGATGTTCCGGCATTCATGAGAAGACAACAAAGAGATCAAGAAAATTACTAAGTCGTGGTTTGAAAAATTGATTTAAAAAGTTGAGAAATATGAAGAGGAGGTAGTTGATGATTGAATAAATAATTTTGTATCGTTAATTT
>JAZKEU010000010.1:80800-81988 GCA_040386775.1 Bdellovibrionota bacterium
TAAAAAGGCCAGCGATGCTGGCCTTTTTTGTAAAAAGTATCTGTCAAAAATCATTACATCTATTTTAGATAACGAAATCCTGCTAAGTTGCCTTAACTTAAATAAACGGTTGTTTTGAGCTTTGGAAATTAATCCAAAAAACTCTAAATAGCATCTGTAAGTATTTAATAGGAAATTTTATGTCTAAAGCTTTGCATTTAGTTATATTTTCTTTTCTGATAGTTTCCCCAGGTGCATATGCAACTACACTCAGTGGCTCTATCCACAAAAGCAATATTTCAGAATTTATGAATTTTGACCTCACCGTTGAGTCAATGAATCCAAGCAATGCCAAATATATCATAAAAGGTATGGCAAGTTCTGATAAAGGGATTATAAATACATATTTGAAGTACAAAAATGTGAAGGTTTTAAGGATTTTAAACTCAACAACAACTCAAGTTAAAAATGATTTGGTTTCCCATTTATCTTGGGGGAATCGATTAGTTAGCGGTTATTTAGCGGGAGTTGAGCTAAAAGGTTCCTTTAAACAAGGTTTGTTCGATGACAAAATTACATTCAATGATTTGTATGTTAATGGGAAAATCTCTAGAGGATTAATGGATTATAATTCTTTAAATGGGAAATATAATTCTAAAGAAAACTTAAGTTTTGGACAAAACAAGATTCGCTCTTTAAATTCTCCAGATATATATATTATGAATTACGATGATTATATTTCTCAGAATTCAATGAATGTTGCGATGACTTTTGGGCAATTGAATGTTCAGGGAACAATTCATTTTACGGATCAATCTCGTCGATCTTGTTCGAATCAAGATAGTAGTTGCACAACTGTGGTCGATGCTACAACAGGGTTTATAAATTTAGAAATTAAAAAAATAAATGGATCTGAATTAACGATGTCAGATGATCAGTCTCTAAGAGAATTTTTAGCCTACTTTAAGCTTGTCACATATGACATGTTTTCAGAGTGACTTAATTGAACTACTAATCTTAAAGCATATAATTCCATACCTAACCTCTTGAAATCCTCAACACTTTGCTTAAAAAATAGATAAACAATTTATATTAAGAATATATTAAGATAAGTTTTCGGATTAAAAATTAAGCATCGATCATATGTCCTCATTAA
Organism: Bdellovibrionota bacterium; assembly: GCA_040386775.1. Taxonomy (NCBI): domain Bacteria; kingdom Pseudomonadati; phylum Bdellovibrionota; species Bdellovibrionota bacterium. The sequence continues at coordinate 81,936 of JAZKEU010000010.1, forward strand.
AAAGTCCAGTTTCAAATATCTATACTATTCATAACGGTAGATTTTCCCCATAG
>JAZKEU010000011.1:0-18545 GCA_040386775.1 Bdellovibrionota bacterium
ATTTATGCATTCTTATTCGTCTCTCATTATAACGGCTGAATAAAAATATAAAAACCAAAGGTAAGAAAAAATAAATTCAATCTGGCTCTTCTAATCAACCAAGAAACGCGTCAATAAATTTAAAAAAATATTTTGTTTTTGACGCACTTTAGACGTTGAAAACTAAGGGGTACCTTTTATTCCGCGGTTGCGAAACATAAGTAGACTGGCGCCTTTTAATGAGCTCTAGGAATTCGCAATGAATATTACAAGTCAAGAGAGCTTCTTACGTTTCTTAGATCTTCGCTAGTGTCTAAATACACACCCTCTGATCGTCTTAAAATTTCTCTATATTTGTTTAAAACTCTATTGATGCGCAAGTCTTTGAGCAGTTTTGCGGATTGTAGATATATTAAATCTGAACTTACCGTAGCTTTAGATTTTTTTCTAAGATCGTCTAGTTCAATTAAAGCAAATTCCGTACTCTCAAGAGCTATGATTGCATCTTGTGTTCGCAAATTTTCTTTAAGAATGTTTAAATTTTCAAAAGCCCGAGCCCTTGCGAAAGAATTAAGAGATTCTAATCTTTTTATACTATCAACAATCTGGTCATTAGAACATTTATAGTCAATTCTCCTACACTCAACCGAAATAGAACCTGCCTTAGCAATTCTAGAAACTCCAAAACTCAACATGATAATACCTATAATAATTATAATTTTAGACATACTGTCTCCTCGAGATACCGTTTGAAAATTTGTTGGATTGATTTTCAATATTATTAAGCTACGGAGTTTTTATAAGATCATAACTTAGCAAGTAGCGTGCCCGTTTAAAAAATCATTTACTTGGAGCTAAATTCAAAAAAATGCCTAAAAAATTAAATTCAATGCCCTAAATAGTCACTATCCTCGAATGACTCTCTTAAGCTCTAAATTTTTGGCAACAATTCATTTATACTAAGCTTTTCCTCACCAAATAACGCACAAGCGACACGGAAAGGTGCAGCGCACCTTTTTATGGCAATAGAGCGGGGCATATCCATTGACAGCCTTAAAATAGATCCCATATTGTTTGCTTAACACATCCTACAGGAGGAATTGTTTCAATGGCTTGGTTTAAAAGAATCTCGTTATTTTTAGTGGTCAACATTTTAGTAATGGTAACGATTTCGTTTGTTCTGAACGCTTTTGGCGTAAGACCTTATCTTGATGCTCAAGGAATCGATTATCAATCTCTTATGATTTTCTGCTTGGCGTGGGGTATGGGCGGAGCCTTTATTTCTCTAGGACTTTCTAGAATCATGGCAAAAATGATGATGAGAGTAAAGGTCATCAATCCTTCAACGGCTACCGGCCCCCAAAAAGAAATCGTGGACATGGTTCATCGATTTGCAAAGACTGCGGGAATCACAACAATGCCAGAAGTTGGTATTTATGATTCACCAGAGATCAATGCTTTTGCGACCGGACCTACCAAAAATAGATCTTTAGTTGCCGTTTCAAGTGGTCTCCTTAACCGCATGGATAGAGATCAAGTGGAAGGCGTTATTGCCCACGAGATGGCGCACATTTCGAATGGTGATATGGTTACGATGACTCTGGTTCAAGGTATCATTAACGCTTTTGTTATGTTCTTAGCGAGAGTTATTGCTTTTGCGATAGCTCAAAATGCAAAAGAAGAAAGTCGTCCAATGATTCGCTTTGGTGTGACTATTGTCTTAGAAATCGCACTCAGCGTCTTAGGAGCTATCGTAGTTTCTTACTTCTCAAGACATCGTGAATTTAGAGCAGATGCGGGTGGCGCAAGATTTGCTGGCCGTGAGAAAATGATTTCCGCACTCAAAGGGTTGCAAGGAACATTAGGAAGAATCGACAACGATCAACCCGCAATGGCAACTCTGAAAATCTCTGGCAAACCCGGTGGATTGATGGCGCTTTTGTCCACTCACCCACCACTTGAAGAAAGAATCAGAAGACTCGAGCGAGGAATTTAATCTTTCTCCTATTTAGGACATAATCTGTGAAAAAACATTTTGATATGATCATTAAAAACGGCCTTGTGTATTCACAAGGTCGTTTTCATAATACCGACCTAGCAGTCACTAATGGCATCATCGAAGCCTTAGGAAACTTTCAATCTTCATCTGCCGATAAAATTATCGATGCAACTGGACTCCATGTACTTCCCGGAGTCATTGATACTCAAGTTCATTTCAGAGAACCAGGTTTAGAACACAAAGAAGATCTTGAATCTGGAACTCTTTCTGCTTTAGCTGGTGGCGTAACCGCAGTATTTGAAATGCCCAATACAAAACCTGCAACAACAACTCTTGAAGCACTTAAAGATAAACTCAATCGCGCAAAAAATAGAACTTACACCGACCATGCATTCTATGTCGGAGCCTCTCACGACAACATTGCTGAGCTTGCTAAGCTTGAACTGGAAGCCGGTGTCTGTGGAGTGAAGATCTTTATGGGTAGCTCAACTGGTAGTTTACTTGTAGAAGACGATCTTCATTTAGAGAAGATCCTAAGATCAGGAAAGCGCCGCGTGGCCGTCCACTGTGAAGATGAATATCGACTACGAGAAAGAAAACAGATCGCTATTGATGCCAAAAATCCTATCGCCCATCCAGAATGGAGAGACGAAGAAACAGCACTCAATGCAACAAGAAGACTGCTAGCCCTTGCTCAAAAAACATTCAGACCTGTTCATGTACTTCATGTGACTTCAGCTAAAGAAATAGACTTACTTTCTAAAAATAAGGACTTCGCCACAGTTGAAGTAACACCTCAACATTTAACTTTATTTGCACCAGACTGTTACGAAAAGCTCGGAACACTTGCGCAAATGAATCCTCCTATCCGTGATAAACATCATATGGAAGCATTATGGAAAGGAATCAATGATGGAACTGTTTCCGTTATCGGAACAGACCACGCTCCTCATACTATTGAAGAAAAAAAGAAACCTTATCCAGACTCCCCTTCTGGTATGCCCGGAGTACAAACCTTGATTCCAATCATGCTCGACCATGTAAATCAGGGTAAACTTTCGCTAGAAAGACTTACAGAATTGATATGTAAAAAACCCGCAGAGATTTTTAAGATCAAAAAACGTGGCGATATCCTACCTGGAATGGAAGGAACCTTTACTTTAATTGATCTTAAAGAAACACGCGAAATCACTCATGATTGGCTAAAAAGCAAATGCGACTGGAGTCCCTATGAAGGAATGCAAGTCACAGGCTGGGCCAAGGGAGCCATTCTACGTGGTAAAATTGCTATGATGGAAGATGAAATCATTGATTTTCCAAAGGGATTACCATTAGTATTCGACCATGCTTGAGATTCAATTTAGAAGAAAATTTGAAGCCGCTCACCGTTTTATTGAAGGTGAAAACAAAGGCACCCTTTGCGGGCAACCTCACGGACACACTTGGTTTGTAACTGTCACTCTTGGTTCTAAAGTCCCAAAAAATTTGAATTTTTCTACAAATACTCTTATCCCTTTTGAAAAAGCTAAAAAGAAATGGCATCAATGGATAGATGGAAATGTTGACCATTGTTTTATGTTCAACAAGAAAGATCCATTGTTGGAGTTTATGTTGAAAGACAATCCCGGTGGTCGTCATTTGATCATGCCTGGCGATCCTACAACAGAAATGGTTGCCATGACTTTTATGTCCAAGTTTGATTGTTTTTTAAAAGAAATTGATGAGAATTTATATTGCTCGTCCATTGTGATCGATGAAACACAAACCAATTCCATTCGCTTCTCCGGCAACCCTCAAGAGCACCTTCCCCAAAGTCAAAATCCTAGTGACTTCTGGTGGAATAGAGCCGATCTTACTAGTAACGATATTTAGGCATACAAGAAGGTACGGCGTACCATTTGAGGTTTTATGAAATTCATAATTTTGATTATTGCTATGTTTTCTACGGGCGAATTACTTTTGAGCTGTTCGACAAGTCCTACGGGTCGTAAACAAATGACCATCATGCCGGAATCCCAAATGTCTTCCATGGGCGCCCAATCCTTTGAAGAATTAAAAAAGCAAACTCCCATCGAAAAAGATGCCAAAATCAACGCCTACGTAAAATGCATTACCGACCCTATTTTAAAAGCAGCCGGTCCCGTTGAAGGCGTTAGCTCTTGGGAAGTGGTGGTATTTAAAGATAATCAGGTGAATGCCTTTGCCCTTCCTGGTGGAAAAATCGGAGTCTACACTGGCATCATTAAAATTGCGACGACCCCGGATCAATTGGCGGCAGTTCTGGGACACGAAGTGGGTCACGTGATGGCAAAGCATGGGAACGAGCGCGTGAGCCAAGGCATGGCTTCACAAATTGCTTTGGCGGGTACGGCAATTGCCTTAGGAAACAACGGACAACTCGACAAAAAATCTCAAATGATTGTAGCTGGTCTTGGCGTGGGAATGCAGTTTGGAGTCTTACTCCCTTTTAGCAGAACCCACGAATCCGAAGCAGATATTATTGGATTGGAATTGATGGCTAAAGCTGGATTCAATCCTGACGATTCAGTAGAGCTCTGGAGAAATATGTCAAAGGCCAGTGGAGGCAAAGCTCCTCCACAATTTATGTCGACCCATCCATCAAATGAAACAAGAATTAAAAATCTTTCAAACAACATACCAAAATTTGAACCCTACTATCAAAAAGCCGTCAACAACGGAACAAACCCTCACTGTAATTTGTAAAAATGTATGAAAAGTATCAATCCATTTAATCTTGAAGTTTTAGAGGAGTTTAAGGAAATCACTTCTACGGATTTGGAAAAGACTTTAGCTCATACGGATAAGGCTTTTCAAACTTGGAAGAGAGCTTCTTATCAAGATCGTGGAGCCTTATTTCAAAAACTTTCTACAGTTTTAAAAACAAAATCTGATTCCCTCGCCAAAATGATGACCAAAGAAATGGGCAAAAGATTTTCTGACGCCAAAGCTGAAATTATGAAGTGTGCTGAGGCTTGCGATCATTATGCAAAACACACCGAAGAATTTCTAAAAGATCAGCCCGTCTCCACTGACGGCTCTCAAAGCTTTATAACATTTCAACCCTTAGGAACTATCCTTGCGATCATGCCTTGGAATTTTCCTTTCTGGCAGGTTTTTAGGTTTGCCGTTCCGACACTGATGGCTGGAAATGTGGGAATCTTAAAACACGCCTCTAATGTTTCTCAATGTGCCGTGGAAATAGAAAGATTATTCATCGAAGCTGGATTTCCTAACAATATTCTTAGCACCGTACTTCTTGGCAGTGATAAGGTTGCAAAGTTGATCGCTGATCCGAGAATCAAAGCCGTCACTCTCACAGGTTCAACACCAGCGGGAAAAAGTGTCGCCGAAAATGCAGGTAAAAACTTAAAAAAATGTGTTCTTGAATTGGGCGGAAGCGATGCCTATGTGGTTTTAGATGATGCAGATTTAAAAGCTGCCATTGAAATCTGCGCCAAAAGTCGTCTCATCAATTCTGGTCAAAGTTGTATTTCCGCAAAAAGATTTGTGGTCACCTCAAAAGTATACGAGCAATTCAAAGAAGGTCTCATTGAGAAATTTAAAAGTTTAAGAATGGGTGATCCCCTGGATGACAACACCACTCTTGCACCTCTCGCTCGCACAGACCTAAGAGATGACCTTCATAAACAAGTAAGAAAAGCTTTAGAGCACGGAGCTAGGCTTGTTTATGGCGGAGAAATCCCTCACCAGGAAGGTGCTTTCTATTCACCGACCATTCTTGAAAATATCAATTCTGAAAATCCAGCTTATTACGAAGAATTTTTTGGTCCCGTGGCTTTGCTTTTTAAAGCCAAGAATGAAAAAGAAGCCTTAGCAATTGCCAATGATTCACATTTTGGTTTAGGAGCTGCCGTATTCACTGCAAATACCAATCACGGCGTAGAAATCGCCAAGAAAGAACTCGAAGCTGGAAGCTGTTTTGTGAATGCCCTAGTCAAATCCGATTCAAGACTGCCCTTTGGAGGAATTAAAACCAGTGGATTTGGAAGAGAGCTTTCGCACTTTGGAATTCATGAATTTGTAAATATCAAAACCGTTTATGTAAAATAGATTTCAAAAATTGAATTACGCTGCCATTTTATTTTTTTGCTTTTTTTCTGAATTTATTTTTGGCAACGCAACCTCAAACATAACGTTTGGATTATTTTGATCCAGACTGATTGTCCCTCCATGAGCTAGTACTAATGTTTTTGAAATGCTCAAACCAATTCCCATAGCTGTGCCTACATCTTTTGTTGAAAAGAACGGCTCAAATACTCTTTCCGCTGTGTTTTTATCAATGAGTGGCCCACTATTTTGCACTAGAATTTTGTAATGACTTTTATTTTCAATCAATAAAACTTTAATCCATTTTATATCCTTATTCTCAATGGCATCGATAGCATTCTTTACTAAATTCGATACCACATGCTTTAATGAAGAAGAGCTTCCCCAAACTAAGCCATCGCCTACGACATTGTACATATAAGCAAAATCTATATTTTTTTCTTTAAATTTTTTGGCATAATCATTTTTAACACTGATTACAACATCAAAAAGCGAAACTCTATCTCTTTCGAATTTTCCACCGGTCATAGTTAACAACCTCAAAGAATGGACAATGTTGCCGATCTTCTCTCCCGTGCGAATCAAATTTGCGACGTCTACTTTGGCTTGATCAATTTTATTGTTTTCAAGTTTATCACTTAAATTTTCTAGAGTGAGGATCATTGTGGCCAAGGGAGTATTCACCTCATGGGCAATCCCACCAGCCATTTGCCCTACTGAAGACCATCTTCTCAATGAAGTATTTTTATTGATCTCACTTATAAAAGCAGTCGAAATTTTCTTATAGTTTAAATAATTCAAAAAAGTAAATATACATACCGTCGTCACACCAAAAAGGTACAGAAATGCTTCGTTGCGAGCTTCGAATGCAGAAAAACCAAAGGCCATAATGGACACAACAAAGGACATCACCATGTACAGGATAGCAAAAACTATTTTGAATTTAGATTCTAAAATTATATTTACAACAGTGAAGAGAAATATCAATCCCCCTACAACATAATCCATATTGATTTCATTTCTTAGTAGAATAAAATGAAAATGAGTGATTGCTATAAATACAGATGTATAAAGAAAAATTTTTAAATTTTTTGTGAACCAGGCTAACCTAAACGAAAGCACCGCTGCCATGAGAAGCGGAATACAAATTGCGAAACGAACTCCGAGAGGATCGTAATGACCAAGTTTTTCTGAAAGTAGATATCCCCAAAGTGGATACAACGCTGAACTGATAAAAATAACAGCCTGATAATAGCGGGTTTGATCTACCGCTAATATTTCCTTTTCATTTAAAATCAGTTGATCATTCATTTCACTTCCTAATACATTGGATCAAAACAATAATTGTGTAATCAAATTGAGACAAAAAAATCTGTTTTACTTACTATAATTTATCGAAATAACTACCGAAAAGCTTTAGTACATATAAAGATATTCAAGGAAGTAAAAATGACTCATAAATTAAAAGTCTTATTAGTAGAAGATGATCTGATGTTACAAGAAGTATTAAAGTCCACTCTGGAAGGCTTTGGCTGCACAGTAATGTGTTCAAACAATGGCTACGAAGCTATCCAGCTACTTAAGAAACAGACATTCAGTGTAATTATCAGTGATATTAAAATGCCTAAAATGGACGGAATATCTCTTCTTGAGACACTCAAGACCCTCGGAATTAATACTCCGGTTGTTATGATGACTGGTTATTCTGAGTATAAAGATGATCAAATTGCTCATGCAGGCGGAGTCGTATTACTAGAAAAACCTTTCACCCGCGCCAAGCTCAAAGAACTCTTCGATGAATACATGAGCCTACTTCCTACAGGAAGTTAACCTCTTCGTCTAACCTCTTCCTTTTGTTTTCGTTTTTCCAGGCGCTGCATTGTCTTCAATGTATTTCACTATCATTCCTGCAACATCTTTTTGCGTAGCTTTTTCAATGCCCTCTAGTCCCGGAGAGGAATTCACTTCCAGAACTAATGGTCCACGATTGGACCTAATGATATCCACCCCGGCCACATTCAATCCTAAAACTTTTGCAGCTTTAATAGCGGTGTCTTTTTCTTTTTTAGATAAAGTCACGGCTTCTGCTTTTCCACCTCTATGAAGGTTACTTCTAAATTCCCCAGCCTTTGCTCTTCTCATCATGCTGGCCACAACCTTATCTCCAATGACAAAACAACGAATGTCGCAGCTTTCGGCTTCACCAATGTATTCTTGAACAAGCAAGTATTCATCTAGCTCTCTAAACGCTTCGATCACGCTCTCGGCGGCGTTCTGAGTTTCGGCTAAGATCACACCTTTGCCTTGAGTTCCTTCTAAAAGTTTAATCACCAGGGGAGCTCCGCCCACCATATTCACAAGATCTTCTGTCATCTTAGTAGCATGAGAAAATCCTGTCACCGGAAGCCCCACTCCTTTTCTAGCTAAAATTTGTGAGGCTCTTAATTTGTCGCGTGACCTTGAAATCGCCACACTCTCGTTGATGGAGTATACGCCCATCATTTCAAATTGCCTCACCACCGCAAGACCATAGAATGTGATCGAGGCACCAATACGAGGAATGATGGCATCAAAGTCCTCTAGAATTTGATCTTTGTAGTGCACAGAATTTTTCTTTGAAGTGATATTCATGTAGCATCTGAGCGGATCAATCACCATCACTTCGTGGCCACGCGCTTGCACGGCTTTCACTAAACTCTGGGTCGAATACAACTTTGGGTTCCGAGATAAAATTCCAATTTTCATTTTGATGCCTTACCCTTAATTGCAGGGTTTTGTGTTAATAAAAAAGATTTTCCGGGATGAACCAGAAATTTCTTTTTTAAAGCCTTTCTTCCTAAAAGCATTCTAAAACCCATAATATCTCTATTCACCAGAGTGATATCTATATCATAGAGCTCTTCAATACCTATCTTGATGGTCGTTCGAATCACAGGCCTTTCTGTGACATGACCCGTAGAACTTCTCACGCTTCTCATCTCAATCAGCTCTGCTTCAGCGTGGACTTTTTTTGTTTTATTTCCCTGCTGAGGATAAATCGTAAAAATAACTTTTTTCTTTCCGTCTTCATTGAAAATAAAAATGTCTTCTGCGTGCAGAGCAGACGTCGCGGCACCGGTATCGACTTTGACTTTGATTCCCTTCACTTTTAATTCAGGTAAACCAACGTACTCTCGCCAGCCAATATGCCGTCTCAAAATTTTCACAACTTCTCGCATAGGAATATATTAACGGTTGGGAACCAAAAAAGAAAGCCCACCTTGCACCTAAAAAAATTTAGTCACAAGGTGGGCCCAAAAACCACTAGCCGCGAATTCAGGGCACGACTAGCAAACAGTCTTATATTAAGGGGTAAACCGCCTCCAATACTAGAGGGCAACTCCTGTCATTACGCCTACAATTGCGCTGTAAGCGTCAGAGATACCACCAGTGATGGATAACGTTTCAAACGGAACATCTTTCGCATGATCGCTTGGGAGTCTCACTGAAAGTCCTGCTCTGCTACGAACAGTTCCCATGAGTCTAGCTTTTAATTCTTGTGCTGAAAGTTCAGGCATCTGTGACCATACAAGAGCCGCAACTCCTGCAGCGGAAGGACAAGCCATGCTTGTTCCGCTGAACACAGCATACTTGTTGCCAGGAACTGTCGAGTTCAAATTCACACCTGGAGCAAAGAGGTCTACTTGCGTTTGGCCAAAGTTTGTGAAAGTTGCCGTGAGAGTTCGGTCTTTGAATTGGCTAGAGGCACCAACATCAAGCCATGTTCCAACTGTATCTATCACTTCACCCGCTTCGCTATAAACTCTTCTTGTTGGATAACGATCTTCTTGATCTCTATCCGTAGATTCATTTCCAGCCGCGTGCATGATGAGCAAACCTTTTTCTTCTGCGTACTTGAACGCCTCACCCACTTGAGTTCTTTGCGGAGAATATCCTTTTCCAAAACTCATATTGATAACATTGGCACCATTGTCTGCCGCGTACTTCACAGCTAATGCAACGTCTTTGTCTCTTTCATCACCATTAGGCACAACTCTGAGTGCCATGATCTTTACATTCTGTGCAACTCCACGTACACCCAAAGAGTTGTTGCGATCAGCAGCAATGATTCCCGCAACGTGGGTTCCATGGTCCGCACCGGGGCCAATCACATCGTTATTACCATAGGTAACATCGTCAAAATTTTCAGGTTCGTCTTTAACGATTTCTGCACGAGGTAAGAATTGTTCATTGTAATAATAATTTTTATCGTCGGCATAAACACCTTGGACTCTTAAGAATCTCGCTACATCTTTGGCATTTCCCGCTTTGAAAATGGCAACCATATTTTCTTTGGCTTTAGCTTCTGCTTCCGTTGTAGTTGCAAGAGCTGAAACTTGAACTAGAGAAACTTGTTCAAAAGAAACTTTTAAAAGATCTTTTAGAACTTCGTAGTTTGTTTTAAGATCCGCTATGTATTTTCCAAGAACTTCCAACATTTGATCTGCCGTCACAAGAGCTTCTTTGACTTCTGCATCCAATTTATCAAAGTAAGCTTGATCTTTTTCCGACAAAGACATGCCTTGATCTTCTAAAGACTTTTTCTTGGACTTCATCTTGATAAGCTCTCTTGTCACTTCCAGTTGCTCGGCATCGATATGCGTAGGTTTTCCATTCGCATCGACCCCACCAATAAAGTTCCAACCGCTCACGTCGTCAACGTAACCATTAGCATCGTCATCGATTCCATTGTTAGCGATCTCGCCTTTATTTGTCCAAATTTTCCCTTGTAGATCTTCGTGATGAATATCCACACCTGAATCAATCACCGCGACGATGATTTCTTTTTTATGTTGCAGATTCAAAAGATCATAAGCTTTGTCCGCACTGGTGCCTTCGGCTTGATCAATTTCCGGATCCTTAGTGAACCAGTTATCAACTTCTCGAGAAGAAGATAAAACTTTTTCAGCTATTAAATTTTTTGGATGTTCTTTTTGTAGGGCCTGCTGTAGAGGCTTGTTGTCGTTAGAACAAGCCGCAGTTGCCAGCAAAGCGAGCGCAAGCAATGCGCGTGATGATGTTTTCATTATTCCCTCCCCCGAGCGAATGTTTTGTTAATCCACGAATAGCTATTAGCAAATGATGTGCCTGACATTTTGTCACTACTCTAACAAGAATATGACGCAGAGCTATTTTTATGGAATGAATAGGAGTTTCTTAGAGATGAATTGTCACGCTGGTGCCGGTGGGAGAAGTCTTTATATCCAATTCCCAATCATACTTTTTGGCAATTGCATGGACCCAGGCCAAGCCCAAACCAGTGCCTTTATGACTCCGAGAGTTTGTTCCAAAGTTAAATGGTGAACCCATTTTGTCTAAAACAGACTGTGGGATTCCCATCCCTTCATCGCTAACAGTGATTTGGTCTTCTTTGAAATTAAGAATAATATTTCTATCTTCTGGTGAGTATTTTAGAGCGTTTGTTATCAAGTTTTGCACCATGTGTTCAAGATCATGATGATTTGCAAATACCGTGTGATCACTGACACCTTCAATTTGCAGTCTATCTTTAGCAATCGGTTTTAGTGTTTGCTCCAAATGTTCCGCAAAGTTTGTAAGTTTAATCGCATAAATATCTGTCTTTGCTTGGGGTGTATTCAAGCTTTCAGAATATTCTAAGTACCTATGAACGAAGTCCGCAAGGCGATCGATGTCTTTATGTATATTCTCCACCACTTGTGGTTTTTCACTGCCTTCTAGTTCTTTCAGGCGGTTCTTAATGAGACTGAGCGGCGTATTCACTTCATGAGCAAGCCTTGCCGAATGATTTTTGTTCATCTGAAATGCCAAACGAATTTGTGTAAGAAGATTCTGAACTGATTGAATGAGCTTGGTGAATTCGTCATTTTTAAAAGCAAAAGAAAGCTTTGAACTCAAAAATTTCGTATCCCAAGTTTCAGAATTAAAGTTTGCGGGATTCAATTGATTTGTAATCACATTCAAATCTTCTGCCAAACGCTTCAGTGGAGAGAAAAGTCTTGTCGAAAGAAGCCACGACAAAAATGCCGAAGCAATTACGAGAATAAAGAAATAATAGATATGGTTTCTCGTATAGAAAAGGCTAACCAAGCTTTTTTGGTTTACCACAGTCCCGATCTGTAAAGTTCTACCCGCGTCTGGAATTTTCTTGGTGAAAATTCTCACCAAGTTGTCATCATGTTCCGTGAACTGCCATTCAAACTTTGTTGTGGGATTGAGATCTAATTTTTTTGCATTAAGGTTTTTATAAAGAACGTTACCTTTATTGTTCTTAATCATAAGAACAAGGCCTAAATGATAACCACCCAGGATTTCTTGGATTTGCTCTTCTGCTTCGTCGAGCTCTGCAAAGTCTCTGGTTACAAGATCGGAATGTGCAAGTAAACTTGCATAGGATTCAATCTGACCATCGATCAACTGCATTCTTTCTGAATTCAAGAAGCTTGAATAAATCAAGCTACTCATAATCAGAGTCAGAACAAATGTCGCCCAAAGGGTAATAAAAATCTTATACTTCAATCCAGTAACCTACATTTCTTTTAGATAAGATCTCGACATTGGCCTGAACCGACTCTAATTTTTTTCTTAGGTTTTTGATTGTGACTTCGACGACGTTGGATTCAACGTCCGCATGGATATCCCAAATGCTATCAAGCAACTGGTACCGATTGTATACTTTTGTCGGTGTGTGCAGAAGCGCTGTTAGAAGTTGGTATTCTTTTTTAGAAAGTTCTAGTTTCTTACCTTCCACTTCCGCGCTCTGAGAAAATAAATCTAAAGTTAAGTTTCCATAAGACTGAACGGTTTGCGCAGTCTTCACATTGTACCTTTGAGAAACTCTGATGCGTGCAACCAACTCTTCGATCGAGAAAGGTTTCGAAACGTAATCGTCTGCTCCCATATCCAAGATTTTACCCTTTTCTGTGGGGCCACCGATGGCTGATAAAACAATGATTTTAGAATTTGGGAACCGCTCTTTGAGTGTTGTGATTTTTTCTGAAGAATCTAAACCATGAAGTAAACGATCCAGAACGATCACTTGGGGATCCAAACTGTTCTTTTGTTCAATTGTAGAATTGAGCTCTTCCATCGATGTTACAACTTGAACGCAGTAACCTTCTTTTTTGAGAGATTCAGATAGAAAATGGCTTAACGACGATTCGTCTTCGACTATTAATATGTTCATGGCGTGAAACTATGAGATGTTGAAAAGCGAGGCAAGCATAGCGAGCGGATTCCAGAAAAAAACAAGGCGCGTAATCTTTTGAATAACGCGCCTTATTATATTCTCTGACCATTAAATGTCTAGAGAAACTCCAATTACTTCTTTTTAGCAGGAGTTGCAGCCGGAGCAGCAGCGTGTGCAGCAGCTTCACAGTCAGCTTTTGCTTTTGCATCTGTAAGCTTAGTGCAATCAACAGCAGTTGTAGTAGTTGTTGTTGTTTTTGTAGCAGTTGTTCCTGTAGCGTTAGCAGCAACAGCGAAACCAGCAACGATAGCGATAGTTAAAAGTAATTTCATAATTCCTCCTAGGAATGTGTGTTCACAATATTGTGTACTCACAGATTAGGCGGAGTGATGAAAAGTGTAAATGAGATCATCTTAAAAAAATTTTCACTCTCAAAGCGAACATAGCTCGCCTTTTGGATAGAACTGGACTTTTAGACTAAAAAAGGAGCATCAGCTGCTCCTTTTTCTAGAAACTATTATCTTTTGAAGTCACCGGCAAATTTAGCCATTAGCGATTGGGCCTCCCAGAGGTCCGTATCGTATATTCGATCAATAAAGCGTCTGCTCTGTTTCCCTTTCAGGATCTTTACTAATCTAGTTCTAAAAAACAAAAATACTTTTCCTTCTTTACCTTTATGAAATGAGAATTCACTACTCATTAAACAATACCCCTTTAAGTCCTTTAATCCTCAATACTTTAAAAAAAGTTTTTATGAGATTAATTTAACTTTAAAATTTATTAATAGGTTTTTTCGAATGAAAAAAACTTGATTGTTCGACCGAACATTGGCTTTTAAACTCTGCCACACCTCCCTTTTTTCTTTTCCTGATTGAATACAGGAATGGTTGGTGACATTTAGCAGTCTGCCTATCGCAGGCGATGCTGCTATAAGATTATTACATCTAACTTCTTATCGGATTTGAATCTGTATTTTTAAAACTAGACCCTGTGAAGATTTCCTCACAATTCCCTAACGAAACTGAAGGGTTTTGAGAGGGAAAAGTAGGTATAAGGTACAATGAAATAAGTGAAGGTTATGGATGAACAAAGTAACGCTTATGCGAGTTTATCCATTTCCATTTTTGGTTTCGTCTTCTGACATTTTGATAATTTCCAAAATGCGAGCTTTATCTTTTTTAGAAAATTCTTTTAGAGCTTGATCAAATTGTTTTGGGTCGGATTTTTTCAAATCATAAATCAAATCATAAGGTGCATCTGACGGATCGTGCTTAGTGTACTGCAAACACATTTCTAGAAGTTCTCTCATAGACAAACTCGATGTTTTCTCTTTCACCAATTTATTAAGTTTTAAATAAACTATATCTGCTGCTTCTGGCGACAATGCTGAACTTGCTAAATCAGATTTTAGTTTTTTCAAGTCTATTTCTTGAGATTGAGCAAACGCGGAGTTTCCTAAAATAAGGATTGTTATGAAAATAATTTTAAATGCCACGCACACCTCCTCCTCTTAAAGATTCTTGATACGCTAAGTATTTTTTTACTTCTCGAGTTTCTTTAATGTAAACACCAATGACTTTTCTTCCTTTGCTACTTAGTCCTGCTTTTGGTGAACCTGTTCGCGCATTTGGACTATAATAATCACTAGTAAATCCATTCTCTGTACGAACCTCGATATGGCCTGATCTGCTTCCATCCGTTGTTTTATAGACTATCACAGAGCCCACTGGAGCGTCATAGGGACTTTTTATTTGATCTTTAAAATCTGTATCCATTAGATTTAAAAATCCTTGAGACTTTAAAGACGAGCCTGCATACATAGCGTGTTCGCCTACAAGACGTGATGATGTGGCACCAGATTTTTTTAATAGTTCCTTTACACCATTATAGCAAGATCTAATGGAACCGGATTTCCTATCAGCATTCACCCACGTACTTCTAATTAATCTTCCTTTATTTCGAGATTCAGCTCTATAACCTTTTTTTGCTGTTAGCATCATATTTCTTACAAAATCAGATTCTTCATAGTTTGCTACAACCTCTTCAATTGTTTTTGGACCATTGTATGCAGTCTTAAAATCATTAGTATTTTGTATAACGTTAAGGAGAGATGAAAGAGAATTAGAAGCAGGAGTAGAGCAATATCCATTTACACAGACACCGGCTTCTTCGTCCTCACCATCATGAACTTCATATAAATTGCGAACTCTTAAGTCTCCATTTTTTGCCATAGCTGCCAATCTTACTTTCGTGGTCTCGTATAATAAATTTTCATTTTCCGACTGTATAATTTCAACCTGATTTCTATAACCCCCAAAAGGAGGTGTCCCTGATAAACTATTTAAATAATTGAGTGTATTTGGCAAGCTTACTGCAGAGGCAGCTGTTGCTCCCCTCAAAGATTCCTGAGGTACAGTTACTGAAATTATATCTCCACGATTTAATTGTGCCGTATCACCTGTCCAATCCAGAACCACTGGCTGTGTTCTTAAAACTTCAAGTTGAAGTTCGTATTGTTGGCTACTTGCAGCTCTATAGGGATTACCAAATGAATAAAAACTTGGGTTGTAATTTGATGCTGATGAATTGGCTTTGCGGACCGGCCCGACCACTGCATTACTACTCGACAACTGTATACTCTCGTTCGTCGCTTTCTCAGAATCGAACACAAAAATAAGAGCCACTAACCATGCGATGAGTAGTGTAATCATGTAGAAATACTTGGCTTTGAATACGTTGAAGATATTTTTGTTATTTGTCATACAGCTTAGTATTGCAAAGCCAATGCCCAATATCTTGATTTATAGAGGATTGTTGCAAAATTGTTGCGGATTGAATGAACTAATACTTTCGCGGAGCCCACAGCCCACGTTTATCCTCACGAGCTTCTTTTTCATAAGCACGGAACTGTTCTAAATACTTGAATGGAAATTTTGTGTAAGCAAAACCATAACCTTGCTTAATGATTTCTGCATTCACAAAAGTTCCATCGGCCATATAAACATACGCGAGAGTTCTTTTGTATTTATCAGTTTTCGTTTGATCGTATTCCAAACGAACTTTTTCATGCAGTACTAAACGTGTTAAAAACTGAGAAGCTTCTTTTCCGAAATATTCTACTGGCTTTCGAGGGTCTACTGTTTCCGGTGTATCCAAACCGATGAGTCGAACTTTTCCGATGGTTTCCACTTCGATAGTGTCACCGTCCACGACTCTTTCCACTTCATAGTAAGTGTTTCCGTCATTAGGAACTACCATAACTTTATCTGCTGACTTGCATGCAGTGAAAGCTAACAAAAATATAACCAAAGCTAAGGATGTGTTCTTCATCTGTATTAATTATAGCTACGTAAATTAAGGAATTTCAATACAATCTTTTAGTGACAAACGCCCCTGAAATTGAAAGGATCTGGCCTTAGAGGAAAATCCATGCAAAAAACCTTATTTTTATTGCTATTTCTACTTTTGGGTTGCAAAGAAACCAATCCGAATGAGATCTGGATTTATACCTCCACCTACAAAGACACGGTGGCCGATGTGGAACCCCGGCTCAAAGCTCAATTTCCAGAAATGGATTTTCATTTTTATCAAGCAGGCTCTGAAGAAATCACTGCCAAAGTGAACGCAGAGATGCTAGCCGGTGGAACCAAAGCTGATATTTTTATTTTCTCTGATCGTTTTTGGTTTGAAGAAGCCGCAGAACTTGGAAAACTTCATCCCTATCGTCCTAAAGGCTCAGAAAATATTGATCCTCTCTTCAAACATCCCGATGGCTCATATACAACAGTGAGCCACCCACTTATGGTGATGATTTATAATTCTGACGTTTATAACGAAAGCACTGCGCCTAAATCTTTTAAAGAGATGTCTGATCCAAAATGGAAGGACAAATTTGCAACAGGAAGTCCATTGGCATCTGGGACAAACTTTACAACTGTAGCTTTCCTACAAAAACTCTACGGTTGGGATTACTTCAAAGCGTTGCGCGCAAACAATACCATAAGCGAAGGTGGAAACTCTTCGGTAATCCGACGTGTTCAAACCAAAGAGCGTCCAGTGGGCTGGGTTTTACTTGAAAATGTTTTAAGGCTCAAAGAAGATTCAAAAATTAAAACTATTTTTCCTGAGGATGGTGCCATCGTACAATCGAATGTCTTTGCTATAGCCAAAAAGAGCGGTACCGGAAAAGAAAAATCTCCTGCCAATGCAGAAAAAGTTGCGGATTGGTTTTTCTCTAAAGAAGGCCAAGAGGCTATGACTAGATCTTTTATGTATTCAGCGCTACCGGGATTTCCTGCTCCGAAGGGTGCGAAAGAATTCAAAGAGGTCGTAAAAACCTCTCCCAAATGGAGTCCTGAGATTTTAAAAGAAATTATGGAAAAGCGTGAAGAAATAAAAGAAGAATTTACGCACATTATGTTTCAATAAGCACAACCGTTAAGGAATAACTGTGAAGAAACCAATACTGGGAATTGCAATTTTTATTTTGATCTTACTTTGCGTTTATCCATTTGGCGTTCTTTTTTATAAAATCATTTTTTCTGGTCCCAATGATAGCTTCACTTTAAAATCTTTTGATCAAGTTCTACATAGCGCCACAACTTTGCGGGCAATTAAGAACACATTGATGGTGAGTTTGTCCGTTAGCGCATTGAGTGCGCTGATTGGCGTGCCTCTGGCTTGGTTACTCTCGCGCACAGATTTTCCTGCCAGTCGAAAATTCAGATCATGGCTTTGTTTGTCTTACGCGATTCCTCCTTACATCGGGGCTATCGCCTGGATATTTTTAGCCAATCCCACGACAGGATTATTGAATAAAATCTTTGGACTCAATCTCAATATCTATAGCTTTGGTGGATTAGTTTGGGTGGAGGCGAGCTTTCTCTATACGTTCATTCTTTTAACTGTTCACGCATCTTTAGAAAGAATGGATTCCTCTTTTGAGGAAGCGGCGAGATTATCTGGAGCAAGTCCTCTTAAAATTTTTAAGGACATCACTTTACCTTTAATTCGGCCAGCACTACTTGGAAGTAGCTTGCTTGTTTTCTTGGCTACGGCTGCAAGCTTTGGTGTCCCGGCCTTGATTGGGAGTCCTGCGAGAATTTATCTGATCACCACGCAGATCTACACCTTCCAAAAAATGGGGTCTCTCAGTGGTCTCTACAAGGCCGGTGCTCTTTCTATGTTTTTATTGTTATTTGCCGTAATCACTTTGATCATTCAGCAAAAAATTCTAAACAAAAGCCAATTCAAAACCGTTTCAGGAAAAAC